>CAYIIG010000018.1:0-11846 GCA_964363425.1 uncultured Candidatus Saccharibacteria bacterium
ATCTTCATTGTCACTACATCTCCGCCAATAACCGACATCGGATGTCGGTTATTGGCGGAATAAAACAATCACCTAAATCTGATGTTTCTGTTTTGAAATCGGAAGATAAATATTTTCAATGTATTCTCTCATCGCGCGAGTCATACTGAAGCGATTGAGAATAAGCTCTCTCATCTTCCCCATTCGCGCCAACCATTCGGAAGCAGAATCGTTCGGATTTTCAAGATGTCTATAATACATAGGAATAACGCTTTTATCAAGGATTTCCAATATGCTGTGGTTTATGTTGGCACTTTCCGCTATCCAGCCTATGCCAGTCAAATCAACTTCATCTACCCAACCGTCTTTCGTTGAAAGAGGGAGAACGCCGTTCAAACCCGCTCTCATACCACTCGTCCCGCAAGCCTCAAAACCGACAATCGGGGTATTGAGCCAAACATCACATCCTGAAGTAAGAAGTTTGGTCAAATCAAGATTGTAACTCGGCAAAAAGACCGCTATCCCTTTCAAGTCTTCGGCGATTATCCTGCGAACTTCGTCCAAAAGCTTCCCGCCTTCCGCGTCCCCCGCGCTCGCGTGTCCGGCAAAAATAATCTTTACTTTTCGCCCTTCTTTTTCAGCTATTTCCTTCAAAGTTTTTATATCTTCTAGAAGAGCAAGCGGGCGTTTGTAAGCCACAAACCTTCTCGCCCAACCGATAAGCAAATCATTTTCGTTCCAATCCACCCCTCTTCTTTCTTTTATCGCCGACAAAAGCGCTTTTTTATTTTCTTGGTGTTTTTTCCATAAATCCTCCCCGCTTTCAATTCGCAGAGAATCCCAGCCTTTAATGTAAATTCCATTGGTTACATTTTCCATTTTATACGGGCTGAATATCTCCGCCGCTTTTTTATTATGAAGAGAGCTTACGGTGTTTGTCTTGCTTGCGAATTTCAAAGAAAGCGTCGTCATCGAAAACAGGCTCGAGTCTTGAATAGAGCCTAGTGACACAAGCTCGGGTATCGGCAACTGAAGCTCTTCGGCGTATTTGCGCATCATCGCGCTCACGAGATCCTTGCTGAATATTTCATTGCCGGCAGGCACAAGAGTATGATTGGTAAAAGCGATATGTTGGGAAGCGAAAAAACGAGCTTTGGCGAAATCGACATTTCTCTGCTCCCTTTCATATCTCGCCAGCTCCAGCGCCAAGAGGGCAGAATGACCTTCGTTTAAATGATAGACCGAAGGTCGTATTCCCAAAGCGCGAAGAAGTCTGGCTCCGCCGATACCTAAAATCATTTCTTGCTTGAGCCTCATTTCCCTATCCGGAATATAGAGGCGGGAGGTAATTTGTCTATCATTTTGCTCATTTTCTAGAATGTTCGTGTCCAATAAATAAACGACGGCATTCTCTTTTGTCCACTTCCACGCCTGCGCGCGGACTATTCTATCGTGAATTGGAAGAGAAATAAGAACTCTGTTTTGCTTGCCATCAAGAGCTATGCTCAAATCATTACCCTTCGGAATCGAGCAATTTATTCCATCCGTCGCTTCGGGCGAATTGCAATTCAACTCGTGGCTTTCAGCATAAAATAAACCGACTCCGACAATGGGAAAATTTCTGTCCCCCGCTTCTTTTATGTAATCTCCCGCCAAACCCCCCAGCCCGCCGATGTAAGTCGGCATATCGCTCTCAAGCCCAAATTCCGCGCAAAAATACGCCACAGGTTCTTTAGAAAACCCTTGATATTCAGGACCTTTCTTGAAATCTTCAAACCATTTTATATTTTTATTTAATTCTTCCATTTTTGTCTTTATCCAAATAGCCCACTTGGATACCTACATGATTAGTTTTCTTATGAAATAATTTCATCATCATGATCAACATACCACTCAGTCACTTCAACAAAAATTGGTTTTTTAAAAAATTCAATAGAATCATTTTTCGCGACTTTATCCAACAATTCATTCGAATAAACAGGGGGACATTTTCAGCGCAAGAAATAGTGATGTGGGGATATTTATTTTTTGATTTTCCGTTTTCGACAAGCAAAGCATCACCACTTTGGTCATATGCTCGTCCGATAATCTTCAATGCGCTTTTCTTGCCAATCTCTAGATCACTGACATCTGTAGGCTTATACCAATTTGTCGAATGATGAGCATAAATATTTTTATGCTTTGGTTCAAACATTTTTAAAAGTTTTTCCGGACTATCTACGAATAGCGCGGTATATTCTATATTTCCAACTTTTATCGGCATTTTCATATAAGTAATGTCTTATTTAATTTATTCATCTCAAAACATCAGATCCCTCCTCGCCGAGCTTTCTACTCCAGACTTTTCTCCCTTTTTCATTTCCTCTTTCAGCTCGCGAATCCTGTCTTTTATCATCGCCGCGCGGTGAAATTCCTCCGAGTCCGAGGCTGTTTTCATCTGCTCTTTCAAGTTCAAAATCATATTTTCGTATTCTTCTTTGGTGACGAAAAGTTTTTCTTTTTCTTCCAGCCTTTCACGAATCTCTTCGTCTTCACTTCTAGAAATTTCGTCCACAAGTCCGCTTCTCTGCCATTCAAAACCGGTGTAAATTATCATTTTATATAATTCTTCCGCCCTCTTCTTTTCCTGTTCCGTTGAGGTCTCGGAATTATAAATAACGGTTTTAAGATCGTTCGCCCCCCTCTCTATCATTTCCAAACTCCACCAAGGTCGCGCCGACGACCACCAGAATTGGTCGGAGTGAACCGCTTCGTCAAGAAGTCCGCGCGTCTTCTGTTTTTCATTTCGTCTGACAACCTCAATGGCGAGATTCGCCAATTCCCATTGGCAAACTTGAATGGCGTTGTCTTCGTTTTTCCATCTGAAAAACGGCTGATTTGTCTCAAAATGTTTCGGCATAGTCGCCCAAGTTGATTCGCGCGGTTCAATGATTTCTCTTTTTGGAAATTGCTCCAGAATATCACTTATCATAATCGGTTCTATTTTATCTTCTTTAAGCAAATCAAAAAAAAGATGCTCCAGCCCTGGTCTGTGGTGTCCGAAAGTTTCGCCGTCCATTCCGGTTATCGTATAATCTTTTTTGCCGAAATTCGGCTCAAGAGATTTCAAGACTGATTTCACGCCTATCTGAGAAGCCGACAAAATTTTGAAAGATAGATTTCTTTCCCTAAAAAAGACGAAGAAATCTTTGAGTCCGTTTATTTCATAAACCGTGTCCTTGCGCATTTCATTCCCTTCGGGAAAGGCCATCTCATCTATGATGATCCATTTGTAGCCTAGCCGTTTCGCAACTTCTGCCACTTTTTTTGAATAAGCCATTTCAGGCGAAAAAAAACCGCCTTTTTTCCAACCCTTGCCGAAATATTTATTCAAACTTTCTTCGTTCAATAGAATCTGCCTCTCGATTTCTGCTTCCGGCAACAAAGGAAGAAAGGCGTGGTACTTGGCGCTGCCGGTAAGCTCGATGTTTCCTCTTTCAACAAGCTTTTTGATGTTATGAATCACATCCATTCCTTCGTTTTGCTCCAAAAGTTCGCAAAGAATGCTATTTATGTTCAAAGACAATTTAGCTCTTGGTATTTCCAAAAGTCCCTTGAAAATTTTTCGGTATGACTCGTCGGCAATTCTCTTAACCCAAATCGGTTTCTGAGTCGGTGGCTGATATATATGCAAAAAATTCGCCCATTTCATATCATCTATATTAGCATATCCAAATTATCTTTCATCTTAATCCGTCACATTTTTGAACAATGCGGGAGCTAGAGGAATCGAACCCCTGACAGCGGTTTTGGAGACCGCAGTTATGCCACTTAACTAAGCTCCCAAAATTTTGACAAATCGAATGATTATTGTTCCCGCCTCATCGGCGGGTCGCCGATGAGGCGACTACCACTAAACTATACCCCCCACACCAAACAGCATATAGCAAACAGCTTATAGTTTCAATCATTGAAACAATCTCGCTATAAGCGAGATTGTTATTCTGTTCTTCCCTACAACCTACCCGCAACGCCTGAGCAGACTCATTCTTGCGATGGCGGGCGTGGCTACCTAAAGCCTGCAACCTATTTTTTGGCCTCTTTATGCTTGGTTTGTTTCTTGCACCATCTACAAAACTTCTTGAGCTCTATTTTTCGCTCGACTTTCTTTTTATTTTTTCTGCTCCAGTAGTTTATTCTTTTGCAAGTTCCGCAAGCAAGTTTTATCAGTTGAATTTGTTTCATTTTAATTTATTTAATGGGAATTGCGCGTCTGGTATCGCTCATATTACGCAACAACCGCGACATCTTCAGCCGTTTTTACCGTTTCGGCGACAGGCGCGACAGGTTCTTTCTTTTCTCCTTCTTTCACTTCTTTCGCAATCGGTTTCTTCTTTGGCAAAACATTTATCTTTTTACCACTCACTATTTTTTCATTCACAAGCAAATTATGCAAAGTCTCCGAAGGCTGAGCGCCTTGAGATATCCAGTATTTCACTCTTTCGCCGTTTATTTTATTATTCCCTTTACCTTCTCTGAAATCGTGCGAACCGAGCACCTCTAAAGCTTTTCCGCTTTTTGGACCCATTTTGGAATCAACCAGCACAATACGAAACGACGGTTCGTTTTTCCTGCCCACTCTTTGCAGTCTTATTTTTAACATACTAGTATCCTAACAGAAAATAATTTGCAGGTCAATAAAAAATGGTTTCGGATTTGAAACGGCTGGTTGTAGGAAAAAATATCGCAAAATTGGAATTTCTGCTACAATACAAAAAATGGAAGAAAGTCATTCTGAAAAACCAAAAATAATCGCGACAATAAGCCTCAACTCAAAAGGTGTGGGATTTGTGTCAACCGACTTATTCAAAGAAGATGTCGAGATACAGACGGCGTTTCTTAACACGGCCTTGAACAAAGACGAAGTGGAAGTATTGATTCACCCGACATTCAGCCGACAAAAAAGACCGATGGGGGAAGTTTTGAAAGTCATAAAAAGAGCGAAGGATTCGTTCGTGGGAATTTTGGAAAAAGAAAACGGGGAATTTTTCCTTGTGCCAGATGACAAAAAAATGTATGTGGACATACTTATTCATAAAGTAAACGCCAAAGACGCGATTGGCGGAGAAAAAGTCTTGGTAAAAATAATAAAATGGGATGATCCGAAAAAAACTCCGGAAGGAGAAATTGTAAGAATTCTCGGGAAAAAGGGTGATCACAATGTCGAGATGGAATCTATTGTTTTTGAAAAAGGCTTCGAAATAGAATTTCCCCGCGAAGTAGAGAAAGAAGCCGAAGAAACGGAGGCAAACGAAAAGCGAATACAGGAAAGTGAAATATCAAAAAGGCGGGATTTCAGAAACACTCTTACTTTCACAATCGACCCTGTGGACGCAAAAGATTTTGACGATGCGATTTCGCTCAAAAAACTTGCGGACGGCAAATACGAAATCGGCGTTCACATCGCCGATGTCTCGCATTTCGTAAAAGAAGGAACCGCTATGAATATCGAGGCGAGGAAAAGGGGTTTCTCCGTCTATCTGGTAGACAGGACAATACCGATGCTTCCCGAAGTTTTATCAAACGATATTTGCAGTTTAAATCCTTTAGAAGACAAACTTTCTTTCTCCGCCGTTTTCACTATGGACGCGAGTGGAAATATTTCTGACAAATGGTTTGGAAAGACAGTGATAAAGTCGGACAAAAGATTTTCCTATGAGGAAGCGCAGGCGACACTTGATGCGAAATCCGGAGAGTACTTTGAAGCGTTAAACACTCTGAATCTTATCGCCAAAAAACTTCGCGACGAAAAAGTCAAAAAAGGGGCGATTGATTTCGAGCAAGACGAAGTGAAATTCGAGCTGGATAAAGACGGTAAACCTTTGCGAATATATCTTAAAAAAAGACTGGATACTCACAAGCTGGTGGAGGAATATATGCTTCTAGCAAACAGAGAGGTGGCTGAATTTATTTTCAAGGCCAACAAAAAATCGCGCAAAGACGACCCGTTCATTTACAGGATTCACGATGTACCTGACAGAGAAAAAATAGCCCAGCTTTCCATATTTTTGAAAGCGCTCGGATACGAGCTTTCGCTTAAAGAAAATAATTTGACCGCCAAAGACCTTCAGATGCTTTTCAAATTGATCGAGGGCAAAGCGGAAGAATCGATGATAAAAACGGCGGCGATTCGGTCTATGGCGAAAGCCGTCTACTCAACAAGAAATATCGGGCATTTCGGATTGGCTTTTGAATACTACACGCACTTCACCTCCCCCATACGAAGATATGCCGACCTTCTCGTTCACCGCCTCCTTGAAAAACATTTGCAGGACAAATCTATTCCGAAACACGAATGGAATCTATACGAAAAAATGGCGATGGAAACTACGGAAAAAGAAATTTCCGCCGCGGAAGCCGAACGCAATTCCAAGAAATATAAGCAGGTTGAGTATATGAAAGAACATTTAGGTGAAGTGTTTGACGGTGTGGTTTCGGGCGTGACGGAATGGGGCTTGTATGTGGAGGAAACAAATACAAAATCCGACGGAATGGTGAGCTTGAGAAATATGACTGATGATTTTTATATTTTGGATGAAAAAAATTACGCCATAGTCGGAGAGAAATCAAAGAAAAGATACGGACTCGGCGACAAGGTCAAAGTCAAGCTCCTCGGCGCCGATTTGGACAGAAGGACTCTAGATTATATTTTTGTAGAGTAATTTCCAGCTTCCACCCGCCTCTTACCGACATCCGATGTCGGTAAGAGGCGGGTGGAAAATAAAAAGTTTTTTATAATCCAAAGGTATCTTATGTGAGTATTGCTAGTAATGTTTTTACAAGATAATCAATATCTTTTTTGGTTGTGTTGATACCCAAAGAAAACCTGAGTGAAATTTTAGAATATTTATCGCTGTCGCCAAGCGCGGCGATAACATAAGAAACCGTCTCATCTTTAAGACAGGCGCTTTTGGTCGAGCAGATGATTCCTTTTTCATCAAGCTGAAGAACGACAAACTCGGGGTCTATTCCGGGGATTGAGATATTTATATTATTCGGCAATCTTCTAATCCTATCGCCGTTCAACACCGCCTTTGGAATTTTTTCTTCTATTTTTTCTATGCCGTAATCTCTGACTTTGGAAAGCCGTTCGCCGTTCTTTATTCTGTTCTTGTTGGCAGTTTCAATCGCTTTTCCCAAACCGACAATTAGCGGAACATTTTCCGTTCCAGACCTAAGTCCACTTTCCTGACCTCCTCCGTAAAGTATCGGTTCGATCTCAATCCCTCTTTTGATAAACAATGCGCCGACACCCTTCGGTCCATAAATTTTCTGTCCATCTATCGTTATCAGGTCTACGCCTAATTCTTGAACATTGAGATTGAGAAAAAGAGGGGCTTGACAAGCGTCGGTGTGAAGTAAAGCAGGTTGCAGATTACGAGTTGTAGCCTGTCCGCCGATGAGGCGGGGTTGTAGGTTCTTTCGGAAATTTCTTATGACTTTGGCGATTTCTTTGATGGGTTGGATAGTCCCGATTTCGTTGTTGACATACATCACGGACACTAAGACCGTCTCGGGCTTTAGCAGTTTCTTTATTTTTTGCGGGTCAACGATTCCGTTTTTTTCTACCGGCGCATAATCGACTTTCACACCTCTTTTTTCAAGCTCTTTAAAACATTCCAGTACCGAGCTGTGCTCGATATTCGTGGTGACGGCGCGCATATCAGAATATCGGTTGCCATTTTTCCTAAGATGATTAAACACGCCAAAAATCGCCGCGTTGTTCCCTTCCGTCCCGCCAGAATTAAAAATTATTTCATCCGAATGACAGTTGAATGCCGAAGCGACATTTTTTCGCGCATTCAGAACCGCTATCTTCGCCACGACACCCAGTCTATGAATCGAATTCGGATTGCCAAATTCCTCCGTCATATATTTATCCATCACCTTCTTCACTTCTTTGTTTACCGGTGTCGTCGCGGCATTGTCCAAATAAATTTTATTCATCTTGCCATTCTACCGCTTAAAAAGCCGGAAAAGCAAACTCTGCTACTTGGACGTTTAGTTTCCAAGTCACTTGGAAACGAAACGTCCAAGTAAGATAGTCGATAACCCAAAAACACCAAATGCTAAATAAAAAAATTGAGCCCTCGCAGTGAAGCAAGGGCTCAAAAAGTCTAAGAGCTCGGACGACTCGATGTCAACTCAAAAATCATGGGACAGAACTTTCTTCGTCAGGCGCCTCTTTGTGTGCAGGCTCCGGCTTCTTCCAGTCACCGAAGGAAAATACAAGGAAGTTGAGGTCCCAGTATCCAGTCAACCAGCTCCAATTCATCATGACCTCGTCACCCCTCTCAAATAAACACGGAGAATACAGATCGCCATTTATGTCCTGTGCGATAGAACCCCATAAGAAGACCGCCTTACCCGCGAATAACTTGCGGAACACGGCGAGACCTTTCTGCTGAATAGCAAAACCATCCTGCAAACTGAGGCACGATACGGAAGCGTTGCTCTCCTTGAACTTATTGAGTAAGAAACTAACCAGTACCCAGCCATATTTTTGGTCGTCATGGAGCCACGGCTTCACTGTTCGCAAATTGTATTCGGCAGGTCTAAAGCACTCCAATTCAGGATGCCACAATTTCCCTTTCTTCACCCAGTCGGGGTATTTCGGCTTGACCGAGCGGTCCACCCGAACGGCGAAGTCAAGCGAAGGCTCGAGCTTCGTCTTTTTAACATCACCGAACCGCGCTTCCCGATCGTCCATGGAGAGGTTGTTGAACCATTCCCACTGACCGAGGGTGATCTGACCGCTTCGCACCTTTTGAAGGGTGTCGATTTGCAAACCAGCCAATTTGGCCGCATCTGCGTCGATGATAGTGTTCATCGTTTTTCCTTTCTTTACAATGTGCTTTCGGAAATCTGCCGAATCAGTCGCAAGAAAATCTTGCTTTTTCTACTTACAGAATACACGCAAAACAATTATTATCAAGATTTTTGCCCCAGTAACTGTTCACACCTCCCTCTGTCATTCCCATGAAAACCGTCCACAGGTGTCGCCCCTGCTCTCGGCGACCGGAATCCATCCCCCTCAATGACTCAAACTGGATCCCCGCTTTCGCGAGGATGACAGAGAAAATGCAAGGGGATCAGATGAGGTGTGAGGAGATACTTTTACCATAAAAATTTGCGGAATTTCAATAAATGATGTAAAATTCTTCGTTATATGGTTCCTGAAATATATATTATATACGCATTGTCGGCATTGCTTATATTAGCCATTGGCTGGCTTGTCAGGTTTGAAATTAAGTTTAGACGGCTTCTTGGCGGGAAGAATCAATCGCTTGACAGCGCTATTTCCGAGATAAGAAAAGATTTATCGGCGATTATGAAATACAGAAACGAATCGGAAAAATACTTTGAGGGAGTGGAACGAAGATTGAGAAAGAGCATGACAGGAGTCGAGACAGTCCGCTTCAACCCTTTCAAAGGCGACGGCTCAGGAGGCAATCAGAGTTTTTCCACCGCTTTCGTGAACGAAGAAGGCGACGGCGTGGTGATCTCGAGCTTGTATTCGAGAGAACGAGTCAGCGTCTTCGCGAAGCCGATTAAAAAAATGTCGTCGGAATACGAGATGACGGCAGAAGAAAAGGAATCCTTGCGGAAAGCGAAGGAATCAGCTAGAGACTAAATTCGAAGCACTAAGCACGAAATTCGAATTTCGCGCTTAATGCCCTATTTTACACTTCGAATTTAAACCAAATAATGTTATGGCAAAAGAAAACAAACAACCGAATATCATCGAGCGACCGCCCATTATTTGCATAATGGGGCATATTGATCATGGCAAATCAACCCTGCTTGATTACATCAGAAAGACAACTCTCGCCGAAAAAGAAGCCGGTGGCATCACTCAACGGATTTCCGCCTACGAAGTCATTCATAAAAATAAAGCCGGTAAGGAAAACAAAATCACTTTTCTCGACACGCCCGGACACGAAGCTTTTAGCTCTATCCGTTCGCGCGGGGTTGATGTCGCGGACATAGCTATTCTCGTAGTGTCCGCCGAAGACGGCGTAAAAAAACAGACTCTCGAGGCTCTCAAATGCATCATAGACAGCGGTATTCCCTACATCGTCGCAATAAATAAAATAGACAAGCCGGGGGCGGATGTCGAAAAGACCAAACAAAATTTGGCGGAAAATGGAATTTATCTTGAAGGATACGGGGGCGCCGTGCCATGGGTTCCGATTTCCGCAAAAACAGGCGAAGGCGTTTCCGACCTTCTCGATATGATGCTTTTGGTCGCCGAGATTGCTGAGCTTAAAGGCAATTTGAGCAAAAACGCCGAGGGTGTCGTCATTGAAGCCAATCTGGATAGCAACAAAGGAATATCCGGAACTCTTATAATAAAAGACGGATCGCTGAAAGTTGGGGGGCATATCGCGAGCGGAGAAAGTATTTCTTCCGTAAGGCTGATCGAAAACTTTATGGGCAAAAAAATAACCGAGGCTTGCTTTTCTAGTCCGGTCAAAGTGATCGGCTGGAACATTTTGCCCGCTGTCGGATCCGCCTTTAAAGCGTTCCAAACAAAAAAAGAGGCTGAGAGCAATATCGCCGATTTCAAATTAAAAATTCCTAAAAAAATAATTGAAAGGAAAATCGCGGATAACACCTTTTCGATAAATATTATTTTAAAAGCTGAGACGACAGGATCGATTGAGGCCATTGAACATGAAATAAAAAAAATAAAAAACGATAAGGTTAAAATAAAAATTATACACTTCGGAATCGGAAATATCTCTGAGAGCGATGTCAAAATCGCGAATGGAAAAAACGGCACTGTAATTTTAGGGTTTGACGCAAAAATCGATCCGAATGCGCGAAACTACGCCGAAAGATTGGGTGTGGAAATAAAAACTTTCGATGTCATTTATAAATTATCGGAATGGATTGAGACAAAAGCGCGCGAAAATACACCGAAATTCGAAACAGAGGAAACAACAGGACTAGCGAAAGTAATCCGTGTTTTCAGCAAATCAAAAGACAAATTCGTAATAGGCGGAAAGGTGGAATCAGGACTTATTTCTTTGGGAGAAGATGCTAAAATTCTTCGGAGAGACCAAGATATCGGCAGAGGCAAAATAAAAGAATTGCAACACCAGAAAAAAAATGCGTCAGAAATAAAAGAAGGAATGGAATTCGGCTGTCAGATCCAGTCCTCAATAGAAATCGCGCAGGGAGATAAAATCGAGTCTTATAAAATCGTTCAAAAATAAAGGGTATTAACCCTATAGTTTGACTTCGACTCGGACGCTGTGTCCGTTAAGAAACGGCCACGCGTCCTCGCTAGTCAAAATAAAAAGAATCTATGAAAAAAAGGGAAGAAAAAATAAAGGACTTAATCAAGGAGGTGGCGTCGAAATTCCTAAACATCGAATCAAACAGGGTTTCAATGGTGACCGTAACAAATGTGGGAATTTCAAATGACGGTAAATGCGCTACCATATTTTTTACTGTTTACCCGAACGACAAGGAGAAAGGCGTTTTAGATTTCGTCAAACGAAAAAGAGCGGAATTCAGGGATTTTGCCAAAAAAAATACCAGAGTCGGCAGAATTCCGTTTTTCGATTTTGAAATAGACAATGGCGAAAAACACAGACAAAAGATTGATACCATATTAGGAAATCAAGATTCAATCAGTTAGTTGCTTGAAAATTTATCGGCCATGTAGCCAAGTGGTAAGGCAGGAGTCTGCAAAACTCCTATGCGCCGGTTCGATTCCGACCCCAGCCTTATAAAGGATCGATGCGTATCGCATCGATTTTTTTGTTTTCCTTTTCGGTGGTATGATGAGAAGTATATGATAGGGAAAAATGAGACTT
>CAYIIG010000019.1:0-11635 GCA_964363425.1 uncultured Candidatus Saccharibacteria bacterium
TTCAAAAGAAATTCGCCCACCGCCAAATCAGAAATGCAAGGAGTGTTTTTTCTTTGTTAATTAAAGACGGTTAACCTTTGTCACCCCAATCTAGCACGAATGTCACCCCATTAAGGTTAACTGTGCACTGTAGCTAGATTCAACATCTTAACGCAACGCCAGTCTTCATAAATAATACCTCAAGCGGAGTCAAACCTCCAAATCTTTTTCTCGGTCTGTTGTTCAACAAACCTTCCACTCGCATAATCTCTTGGTCGGAAACCTTTTCAAAGTCCGTGCCTTTTGGAAAGTATCGCCGAATGAGTCCGTTCAAGTTTTCATTTGAACCCCTTTCTTGTGAACTTGGACGTTTCGTTTCCAAGTTATAATGCGACAAAAACAACAAATGCAGAAGCCTGCGGTTGTTAAGAGTGGGTTAAGAAATCCGCTCTTTTGGAGTTTTGTAATTCAAAGACTTATAGCTTCTTTCTAGGTTAATAAACTACAACGGTTCTATTTTCCATAATTTTCCAATTCGATAAGAATTTTTCCTTGGACATTCTGATTTTTCCGTAGATCGGATCCATCAAAATAATTTTGGTCGGATTTGCGACTGTGCCGTAAAATCCAGCGACCACGAGAGCGTGTTCTCCGGGATGACCTTCTATTATCTTTCCGTTTTCCGTCTGCCACACAATAGGCTCCCTTTTAGAAAGCAGTCCCCAGACAATGACGGGGTTACCGCTTTTTACTTCTTCGAGAACTTCGCTCAAATCAGGATATTTCAACACATAGGATGGGCGATACTCCATCGCTAGATCATAAATCGGCTTATTATAAACACCGTAACCTGTCCCATCAAAGATTGAGCCGTCAATGTCGCCAACAAATCCCAAATCAGGATCCCCCCAAATGTTTTCCGAATTTCTCGGACCTTTAGTGGCGAATTTTAATTTGCTTATGAGTTCATCTTCTGTTACTTCTACCCCATGGAATCCCAACGCCATTCTCAGAGCGGCTACCTCGCAAGTCAAAGCGTGTTCCTGACGATAAAACGGAATTGATATTTGAGTGATGTTTTTTTTATTTAACGCGTCTGAAACTTGCGCAGTTTGATCTTGGACAAAATAAAATATCCTATTGTACGCTCTTACAAAACCCATCCTCTTGGAACGAGAGATTCCCTCTGTGAGAAAGAGAGTTGTCAACAAACCAACCACAATGACCGCAACGCCGATTATAAATCTATATTTTTTCATAATTTTACTTTATAACAATACTACGCTACCCCTATTCTCAAAAAATATCTCATACCAAATCGCCAGAAGCAAAAGCAAGTATATTTTTCGAGAATTGTCTTTTTTGCCGTCGATATGGTCTTTTGTCAATTTTTCTATTTCGGCAATGTTCATATTTTTTCGTATATATGGATTTGAAGTTATCTTATCATAAATATCATTTCTTTCTCGCGTCAGCCAATGCTTTATCGGTATCGGAAAGCCGAGTTTTTTCCTGTTTCTAGTCGCCTCAGGCACAACACCTTTGACGGATTCACGAAGAAGATATTTTGTCACCCCACTTCTAAATTTCAGTCTGTCTGGCAGTTTTAAAGCAAATTCGGCGATTTTAATGTCGAGAAACGGCACTCGCAATTCAAGAGAATTCGCCATCGTCATTTTGTCGGCTTTAGCCAAAATATCCCCGATAAGCCAAGTGTTGATGTCGATGTATTGCATCTTAGTTGAGTCGCTTAATTTCGAGACTTTTTCGTAATAGTCCGCCAAATCAAATTCCCGATACAGAGTTCCTTTCCAAAGCCTTTTCACTTCGTCTTTTTTGAAAATCGAAGCATTGCCTATATACCAATCCTCCATTTTGGAAAAATATCTTTTTAGATAATTTTTTCCTTTGAAGTTAAATTTCAATTTGACAATCGGTTTTAAAAAAATAGTGATTAAAAATTTCGGAACAAATTTCATCCATAGGCGGGAAAGAGAAAGAGGTTCAAGATAAATGTTATAACCGCCGAAAAGCTCATCCGCGCCTTCACCGGACAAAACCACTTTCACTTTTTTACTTGCCTCTTTGGCTAGAAAATATAGACCGACAGCAGACGGATCGGCGACAGGCTCATCGAAATGCCGAACAATTTTCGGAAGCGCTTCAAAATAATCTTCGGGCGAAACAATTATTTCCGTGTGATCGGTTTGCAAATTGTCGGATGTTTCCTTTGCTTCTTTTCCTTCGCTCAAATCTTTGAAACCAACTGTAAAAGTAGAATTTTTTTTACCTTTTGAATCCGAGACTTTTTTCATAAGTCCGGCGATAATAGAGCTGTCGACTCCCCCGCTCAGAAACGAACCGACAGGAACATCGCTTATCATATGATGTTCGACTGAATCTTGAAGAAGGGCAAGCAATTCTTGTCCGCTTTTCTTTTCATCCATCGCGTCGTCTTGCGCGAATTCAAACTCCCAATATCTTTCTTCCGCGAACTTCCCATCTTTCAAATCAATTTTCAAAAAACTGCCGGGGTTCAGTTTATAAATATCCTTAAACATCGTTTCTTTCATCGGGTTGTATTGAAACGAAAGGTAATTAAAAACCGCCTCGTCGTTTACTTCCTTTTTGTACTCAGGATGAAGAAGAATACTTTTTATTTCCGAAGCGAAAGCGAAGATTTTGCCGTCTTTTTTGAAATAATAAAGCGGTTTGATGCCGAAATAGTCGCGGATGATAAAAAGCGAATTTTGCTTTTTATCGTAAATACAAAAAGCAAACATTCCTCTGAGTTTACCTATCATTTTACTCCCCTCTTCTTCATAAAGACGGAGTATGACTTCCGTGTCGGTGTCGGTTTTGAATTCGCACCCTTTGTCCAACAGCTCTTTTCTCAGTTCTTTGTAATTATAAATTTCGCCGTTGAAAAATATGAGAGCGGAATCGTCTTTTGATTTAATTGGCTGTTTCCCGCTTTTGAGGTCAATAATGCTGAGCCTCCGCATTCCCAGACCGACTTTATCGTCATTGTAAAAACCGTCGTCATCCGGTCCGCGATGAGCAATGCAATCAACCATCTCTTTTATGATGGTTTCTTTATTTCTTGTATTTTCTCCTATCACTCCGGCAATTCCACACATATCAAAAATTATACCACAATCTTTTTTGTTCGAGCCAAAACCGACATCGGATGTCGGTTTTGGCTTTGTGCTACTATTTAAATATTAAAAATTTTTTTAAAAAAATGTTTCAGAGGATGGGATTTCTCGGATTTGCATACAGAATGAGCCACGGGCTAGGTTTGATAAGTATGATTCCGAGCGATTATATTCGAGCTGTTCCAATCCGCGAAAATGGAGAATCTCTCGCGCCATTTCGTTCATCCGAAAAGGTGGCAATCTTTTGTCCTGATGAAAAAGATGTATCAGTTCGACAATCTGTCTTAAATAAGCTCATTGTCGCAAGCTCAATGCTTCCTGACGGTTTCAAATTGAGAATTCTTTATGGTTACCGGAGTTTACAAATGCAAAAAAAGTTTTGGGAGGAAACTTGCGCGAATATCCGAAAGGAAAACCCCAAATTGACAGATCAAGAAGTTGAAGCCAAAGCGCGCCGATATTCGGCGATGCCAAACGGCAAAGGACCACACCAAACAGGCGGAGCGGTGGATGTTTTAATTGAGGATGGTAATGGAAAATCTCTTGATTTTGGAACGGAATATCGCGCTCACAATTACAGCAATTCGGTTTCAATGCATTCAAAATCCATAACTTCCAAACAAAAACAAAATCGAAAATTACTTAGAAACATTATGTTATCAGCCGGCTTTGTTTATTACCCTGGTGAATGGTGGCATTATTCTTTCGGCGACCAATCTTGGGTGGCGTATACTGGTAACAAATTCGCTCTGTATGATTTCTTGTAAGAGCCACAAAATCGACATCCGATGTCGATTTTGTGGCTCAACACAAACGCATCGCTATTGACTAAATTAAATAGTCGTGTATTATCTAAAGTAGATTTAAGTAATTTTATAAAAAAATACACTAGAGAATACCTAATTTCTTATTCTAATTAAACAATGTCAAATAAAATAATTGAAATCAAGGAGGTCAAATTGCTGGACACAATTCTGAATGTCCCGTACTCATCGCAGTATTTAAGCATAAAAGAGAAGATGCTAGCGCTTACCGCGTGCGGAATGACTAGTGTCTATATGGTGCTAAAATATTACAAAGTGAAGTGCTCTTCTTTGGAAGGATTGGTTAGAAAAGGAGTAAAAAATGGCGGATATTCTAAGTCAGGATGGCTCCATGGTTATTTGATACAAACTTTTACCGAAAATGGTATTAGTAGCCAGAGGAAGGAGCATATGAAGGACAGCGCCATCAAAGAAATCGGAGATTCCTTAAAGACGGGCAACCCTGTGATAATATCAATGCAAAGGTTTTCTTTTGACAGAAGAATCTTTCATATGGTTGTTCTTGTGGGAGTTCGAGAGAAAAAATTAGAAAATGAGAAAGGAGAAACAAAGATTGAGGGATTTTTTTACCATGACCCAGCGGGATTAAACCCGGAGGAAGTTACCAACTTGTTTGTCCCTGTTGGTGTTTTTCTACAGTATTGGAGAAGGATGGCAATTTTCCCAAAAAATACACTACCATCTTCAATGTGACTTAAAAATCAATGTTCTTTTTAGGAGATCAGCGATGATAACCGCGGAAACAGAAACAGCTTGTGCCAATTTAACAAGTATCAGGATGGTTAACTGGCTGAATAAAAACGGGTATTATGCATGTTCGGAAGCTGTCGTTATTCCAAAAGAATTACCTGACGACTTTCCAATAGAGGTTCATCTGGATGGGTTACGAATTGGTGTAATCCAATTTGGTGGTGGTTTAAAGCTGAAGGACTGGGTAAACGACGAACGTAGCCGCGAACTAGCAAAAAAAATCTCCCTTGCTTTTAATGTTGAGGTTAGTTTGAGTTAGTTTTTTCAAGGCTTGTATTTATAGAATGCTGTTCTATAAATACAAGCCTTTTTGTTTTAAAGGACTGTGCTTCCATCTTGGAGAAAAGTTTTGCGCCGATAAAAACTATCGCGATGGTTATCAGAAACAGGACTATCAAATCTAGCGACAGAGAGAAAAAAGCGACACCTGCAAGAGACCATCTTATCACACCAACTCCATAAGATGGTGGATTAACCTGCGCGATAATCGCAAGAGTTTTCTGCATTTGGCTTATTGGAAAAAGCGAACACCTTCCACTCCTCGACGGCAAGCGAAATTCCGTCCACCGCGGTAATATTTCCGAATTTTTTTGATAGATTTTTTATCTCAACTATATTCATAGTTTTTATTGCAAAAATCCAAAAGGAGTCCTTGGAAATTTCAATGCAAAAATCATCTCTTGGCAATAATGCTTTTTTTGTAAGTATCCAAATGCTCAAGAGCTATTCCCGTGCCTTTTGCCACGCAATAAAGAGGATCATCGGCGAGGATGGCTTTCACTCCCGTCCTCCTGAAGACAAGCTCGGGCAAATTTCGGAGTTGTGAAGAACCTCCTGTCATTATGATGCCTTGATCGATTATGTCCGCCGCGAGCTCGGGCGGAGTTTCCTGCAAAACATCTTTGATCGCTTTGATCATCTCGCGCAATTCCTTGCCTATGGCTTTGACTATTTCGTTCGTTTTTATCTCGGTCGATCTTGGAAGTCCGGAAAGAAAATCGCGCCCTTTGACAATCATAGATAATTCTTCTTCAAGAGGAACGGCGGAACCGATTTTGATTTTGATTTGTTCGGCAGTTTGATCGCCGACAGCGAGATTGAAAGTCTTTTTGACATAATCAGCAATCGCGTAATCAATTTTGTTGCCAGCGCATTTCACCGAAGTGGACGCCACGATTCCGCCGAGAGATATCACGGCGACATCCGTCGTCCCACCTCCGATGTCCACTACCATATGCCCCACCGCTTCGTAAATCGGTATGCCGGCGCCTATTGCCGCAAGTATCGGCTCCTTGACCACATAAGCGCTCTTCGCTCCGGCTTTTATCGCCGCCTCTACAACCGCCCTTCTTTCTGTGGATGTCACGCCCGCAGGAACGGATATCATCACCTCGGGCTTGAATAGATTCCATTTGCCGAGAGTTTTATCGATAAAATATCTAAGCATAGCTTCCGTAACGCGATAATCGGCGATAACGCCGTCTTTCATCGGTCTGTAAGCGATAATATTGTCAGGGGTCTTGCCTATCATATTTTTCGCTTCCAGCCCAACGGCGAGAATTTTATTATCCTGCTCGGAAACAGCGACCACCGAAGGCTCATTCAGGACGATGCCTTTCCCCGGCAAAAACACAAGCGTGCTTGTTGTTCCCAGATCAATCCCTAATTTCTTGGTGAATATGGACATAATTAAAGTCATACTAACATATATTTTTATTTTTACGAAAAAAACGATTTATCCACAATATATGATTGTTTGTAATATAGCATATATGCTATTATTATTTGCGATGAATAAAAAATTAGCGCATATCGGAAAACTAATCCAAAAACTGCGGGTGGAACGCGGAATTACGCAAGAGCATTTCGCGCAAAAACTTTGCACTTCTCAAAGTGTCATCGCGAGAATTGAAAATGGCGAGCAGAATCTGAGCACGGTAATGCTGTCCAAAATAAGCGATGCTTTAGAACAAGATGTCGTCAACATTTCCGACGGTTCGATGAACATTCAGATTGAGGGCGGAGGAAAACTAAACGGAACGGTAATTACAAAGACATCAAAAAACGGCGCGGTCGGACTGCTGTGCGCTTCTCTTCTCAATAAAAATAAAACCCTCCTCAAAAATGTTCCTAAGATTGAAGAGGTTTATAGAATTATCGAGGTACTGGAAAGCATCGGCGTTTCCACTAAGTGGACAGGAAACGATCTACTGATCACTCCACCAAAGAAACTTTTGCTATCAAAAATCAACAAACCTTCCGCGATAAAAACAAGAAGTATCATAATGATGATCGGTCCTTTAATACACCTATTCAAATCATTCGAGCTTCCGCAAGCGGGCGGGTGCAAGCTCGGTTCGCGAACAGTGAGGCCTCATTTCTTTGCTTTGGAAAAAATGGGGGTGAATATCAAAGCAAAGTCGGACAAATATGAAATAAGCGCGGACAAATTGAAGCCAGAGTATATCGTCCTTTATGAATCAGGCGACACAGTCACGGAAAATGCGATAATGGTGGCGTCAAAAATTCCCGGAAAAACCGTGATCAAGTTCGCCTCTGCCAATTATCAAGTCCAAGACCTCTGCTTCTTTCTCGAAAAACTTGGAGTTCAAATCGAGGGCATAGGAACAACCACGCTCACAATTCACGGTAAGGAAGATATAGACATTCCTGTTACTTATTATCTGAGCGAGGACCCTATTGAATCAATGTTTTTTATTTCGGCTGCCATTTTGACGGAATCATCGATCACGATTGAAAGATGCCCTATCGATTTTTTGGAAATAGAGCTTCTAAAACTCGAAAAGATGGGTTTTAAATACAAAATTTTAAAAATATATAAAGCGGAAAATGAAAAAACAAACCTTGTTGACATAAAAACATTTCCGTCAAAACTGGTTGCTCTTGACGACAAGATAGAATCACGCCCATACCCGGGACTCAACATCGACAATCTTCCCTATTTTGCCGTCATAGCCACGCAGGCGGAAGGTAAAACATTGATACACGACTGGGTGTATGAAAAAAGGGCGTCGTATTACACGGAGCTTGATAAATTGGGTGCCGACACTCTTCTCGCCGACCCGCACAGAATTTATATCACTGGTCCAACCAGGCTCCGCGCGAGCGAAGTCATCTGCCCATCCGCGCTAAGACCGGCGGCGATAATACTTATCGGTATGCTCGGTGCGAAAGGCGTATCCATTCTCCGAAATATGTACAGCATCAATCGAGGTTACGAGGATATAATAAAACGGCTTAACGCGCTCGGCGCAAAAATAAAAATTTTGAGAGGGATTTGAATTGAATCATTATAAAAGGGACATTCTATTGAATGTCCCTTTTTGAAAATTTTTTCGATAGACTTTTTTTGGCGGTTTCTTTTTGGCGGTTTCACCGCCAAAATCGCCAGACTTTAGGGGATGAGCTTTTCCCAATTATTTTTTGGATCCCAGACAACATTACCTCTTTTAACATCATCTAAGACGAATGGATCATCTTGACGATATTGTTTAATTTTTTTACGAATTAAGCTTATCACTGGAATAGGATCTTCGTCAATAAGATATTCCTCAATAAACGCCCCAACACAAGTTGAAAACCAATTGTCAAAAAAATCAGACCTGTTAAAAAAGCTAGCTACCACAACAACACGACCGCCGGATTCGGCTATAATATTATAAAGCTTGGTAGTGCTGGTGAAATTATTTACCACATCTTCCACGAGGATCACGCTGTCTCCAGCCTTGATTTTATACTTGTTGAAGGTAAAAACGGATACCCCTCTTTCGCCTTGTTTTTTCGGCGGTTTTACTTCTTTATCAGGATAAATATATCGCCTATTGTCATGATAGTTAAGAGCGAACATTAACCCAATCATTTTCCCACCTTCGGGAACTGGGCAAATAGTATCAAACTGAATACTACTAGGAATTTTTTCTGCCAACAATGAAGCTAAGAGATATACAAGATTTGGATTTTCCTCTACCTTGGAAAAATTCACATACTCATCGCCGACAAATTGTCGGCCGAGTTCATCCCTTGCCGTATACCCCACAAGCGGACTCAGTCTTTCTCCTTGCTCATCTTTTGCGCACTGATACCATCCGCCGGCTTCTTTCAGAATCTCAAAAGGGTCAACCTCATAGACATTTTTTTCAGTTCCTCTGCCTATTCCCATACCACGCCTCCTTTTTCAAAAAACTATTTAATTCGAAATGACCCATTGGTCTATTTCTTCTGATTTAGATATTATCTTTTAAAAACATATTGTCAATGTTCAATTGAAAATTCGGCGAATTTTTGAGAGAATAGCTTTAAATGAAACTATTAGAAGTAATTCCAATAATGAAGGGAATTTCAAGGGAAAAACTCACTTACTTCACATCTAAGGATGTTTCTGTTGGTTCGATTGTTAAAATCTCCGTAAGAAAAAAGATGATTTCGGGAATCGTGTTGTCTATTCAAGAGGTGGCTGATGCCAAATCATCAATAAAAGACTCGCCTTATTCGATAAAGAAAATAGAAAAGATAAATTCTTTCGAGCTCGTTCGTCCTGAATTCGTTGAAGCGGCAAAAGAGATGGCAAATTATCTCGCGTCTTCGACTGGCGGTGTCTTGAATTCAATCATTCCGAAAAGCATTCTTTTAAATGCAGACAAATTAAAAACGGAAATCAAAAAACCTCCGGCAATTTATCGTCCGTACGAAAAATTTATCTTGCAAGCCGATGACGAGGAAAGATGCGCTAACTATCGAAGCTTGATCCGCGAAGAGTTTGCTAAAGGTTTCTCAGTATTTTTCTGCCTTCCGACGATACAAGATATTAAAAAGATATTTGAAATCCTGTCTAAAGGAATAGAGCAATATGCCTTCATTATTCACGGCGGATTGTCAAAGAAAGAAATCTTCGAGACCTGGATAAAAATATTAAGCGAGCCTCATCCGGTTCTTATCATCGCAACAGGCTCGTTTCTATCGATACCGAGAAGCGACATCGGGACGATAATAGTGGATAAGGAAAACTCCAGCTCTTACAAAAGCCAATCCAGACCGCATCTCAATATCAGAAAATTCTCCGAAATATTATCCGACAAAATCGGAGCAAAATTGATTATTGGCGATATTCTTTTAAGAACGGAAACTGTTTGGCGACATTGGCAAGGCGAATTTGTGGAATTTTCCCCACTTAAGCTCAGGTCGCTTTCAACCGCCAAACAGGAAATAATCGATATGAAAAAAATTAAGGACAGAAAAGGAGAATCTGTTTTTAAAATAATAAGTGGGCAATTGGAAAATTTGATAAAAGTTAATCAGGAAAACAACGAGCATATGTTTGTCTTTGTCGCGAGAAGAGGCTTGTCTCCGACCACCCTTTGCAATGATTGCGAAACGATAGTTGCTTGCTCTTTCTGCAAATCTCCGACAGTCTTGCACAGATCAAATAAAGAAAATTTTTTCTTATGCCATAGATGTGGTGAGCGAAGGAGCGCCCTTGAAAAATGTTCAAATTGTGAAAGTTGGAATTTGACACCGCTCGGAATCGGTATGGAAAAAGTCTATCAAGAATTAAATGAAAAATTTCCGGAAATGAAGATTTTTAGAATCGACGCGGACAATTCCCCCACTCATAATACCGCCTGCCAGACAATTAAAAACTTTTACGAATCGCCGGGAAGCATTCTCTTGGGTACGGAAATGGCGCTCGTCTATCTCAGTGAAAAGATGGCGAGTACGGCAATAGTTTCGATTGATTCCTTTTTTTCATTGCCTGATTTCAGAATTAACGAAAAAGTCCTCAATATCTTGTTGAAAATTCGCTCGTATGCTTCGAAAAATTTCTTAATTCAAACGAGAGACGCTTCACAGAAAGTGATTGAGTACGCGGCAAAAGGAAATCTTGCCGAATTTTATAGAGAAGAAATCAATAATCGAAAAGAGCTTCAATACCCGCCATTTTCAATGCTTATAAAAATCACATTTTCTGGCGAGAAGAAAAAAGTCGCCGATGAAATGGACAAACTTGAGAAATATCTTGATCCATACCCTGTTTCAATATTTCCTGCCTTCACTCCTTTTGCCAAAGGCAAATACAGTATGCACGCTTTAATAAAGATTCCTAGTGGCAGTTGGGTTGACCGAGCACTTCTTGAAAAGCTCTTGAACTTGCCTCCTTTCTTCAATATCAATGTCGATCCGGAAAGTCTTTTGTGATTGCAAAAACTGAAAAATTTGACAAACATATGGATAAAGTGTTAGTTTGATATTAGAAACTAGTAAAAAGTCGTTTATTTAGGACTTACGCAGTCGGATGCAGTTCGACCGCGCCCGCCATCGCAAGCTCAGGCATTGCGGGCGGGGGCGCGAGTGAGAAGCGAACGAAACATACTTCATAGTATGGTGAGGGAGCCTCGGAACGAAGCAACGAAGAAATGCGCCGAATGCGTAAGTCCTAATATTAAATTGTGAGATAGTTCCTGGCAGGCACTAGAGTTGTCTGCTGGTCTTAACTAAGACCAAAATAGCAACAGCGAGAGTGTGTTGCATACTAATACAAGCAAAAATCTCAGCACACTTGCGCATATTCCTTACCCAAGCGGAATTTTAATTTCGCGCGCTCTCACATTAGGCGTTGCAGCGCGCCTAAAAGCCGGACTGCAAAACTGGCTAAATAGCGCAACAAAGGATGCGAACTCTACACCCTCACCGGCTTAACTTCAATAGCGGTGAGGGTATTTTTTTAAAAAAGTTTAAAATGTATTAACATAAATTATTATGGCGCAGAAAAAAATCGCAAAAATTGTTCAAGCTAAAAGCGGAAATCCCGTCTTACGCGATTTTGCCGAACCTGTTCCGCTCAAAGAGATACAGAGCGATAAAATCAAAAAAATAATAAAAGATATGAAAAACGCGCTCGCGAAAGAG
>CAYIIG010000020.1:0-11174 GCA_964363425.1 uncultured Candidatus Saccharibacteria bacterium
CGACCCTTGCGGGTCGCCTTTAATTGTAGCGCATTGCATTTCGTAATTCAAAGAAAATTATACTATTCGCAAAAAACTATAACATCCTTGCCCGAAAGTCGCTTGAGTTTAGGCATAAAGGGATATTGGAATTTCGTAATTGATAAAAATAGACGGAGTTCGACTGATGAATTTTTCCTCGTCTACGGCTTCTTCAAAATAGAGTTCTGTTGCTTCGCGAACATTTTTCATTAAATCTTCAAAATTTTTTGCCTGAGTAACAATGGCAAAATCACTCGCCGAAGCCGTGTAATATCCATCTTGCCCTTTTTCAATTGAAAATTGAATGATGTTTTTCATACAATGATTGTATAACATTACCCCACAAAGTCAAAATTCTTACCCGCAAAGATTATTGAAAATCAAACGCATCCTGCTTGCCACACTATCCCAAGAGTATTCGGTCAAAGCCAGATTCTTGCCGTTCCAAGCAATTTTTTGCGCGAGATTTTCGTCATTGATGAGTATCCTTATTTTATCCGCCAAATCTGTAGGGTCTTCAACTTTGGCAAAAAGTCCGGTCGCTTTATCTTCGCCCACTTCCGAAGGATCTTTCAGAAAGTCGGGGATACCGCCGACACGAGTACCGACTATCGGCAAGCCTGCCCCCATCGCCTCCAAGAAAGAACTGCCGAGTCCTTCGGAACGGGACGGTCTGACGAATATGTCGGCATTGGCGAGATAAACATAAACGACTTCAGGGTCTATGTGTCCTAGAAATATAACTTCATCCGAGACTCCCAAAATTCTCGCAAGATCTTTGTATTTCTCATTGTCACCGCTTCCTAAAATTTGACACTGAATTTCTCCCGACAATCCTTCTTTCTTCAGCTTGGCAATCGCCTCAATCAAAATATCAATGCCATTTTTCAGAACTAATCTTGATGTGGTAATTATGACTTTAGATTTTTTTTCTAAATTTTTTAGATTTGAGATTTTAGATTTTAGATTGTTTAAATCTATTCCATTCGGAACAATTTCAACATTATCAATCTTACCCATACTTCTCGCCCAATCGGCAAGATAATTGCTGATAGCCTGAACGCAATCTGCTTTTGTGAAAATTTTCCTGAATAAAAATCCGACAAAAATCCACAAGAAACCTGACCGCTTTTTAGGATAATCAATCGCATCTCCTTCTTGCAGGGTGAGCAGGTATTTCACTTTCGGATGAGTCAATTTGAAAAATAAAGCGGCGAAGCCAGCTCTGTTCGCCATAATAGACCAAATGAGATGATACCGTCTTTTTTTATTCAACTTTACCGCCTTGAAAAAAGCGAGGAAAGGAAAAAGTAATTTCGGTGAGGATATCCTGTAAACATTCACATTGCCGATTCTTTCAAACTTTTGCCAATTTTTATCAAACCTCAAAGTTATCATATCAAAAGAAAAATTCGAAGGAGTGCGATCAGTGATTTCTTTGACTGCCAGCTCAGCTCCACCCACGAAAGGAATATAAGCCAGCGAGAAAATAAGAATATTTTTTGATTGTCTCAAATTTTGTTTTTCCATATTATACCTTTATTCTATTATCTCTATGTCAAAACCTGATATTTCCTCGCTTGACTCATCGAAATTCCTGCTAGAAATTACAGCAATAATCGAGGCGGAAATTATGAAATTAAGAGTGATTAGAAAAATCATTTTGTTTAATATTCTAGTTATAAAACATTCTTTTCTGTCATTCCCTTTAAAAAGGGAATCCAGATTAAAAAAGACTGGATCCCCGCTTTCGCGAGGATGACAGATATAATATCTCTAATATTCATTCTTTAACATCGAGCATTTTTCTGAGAGTTTCCTCTGAAATTTCTCTAGGCCGACTATTAGGCGACGCATTATTCGATTGCCGATTTTTTTCATTTTTTAGACCGCTTTTATTATCGAAGGGAGATTTCAGCGCCGATTGAAGAGCTTCTTTGAGAAGGGATTTATTAGCCTCGGTCATCGTCTTGCTGTTAGATTTTACGACAGGATTGATTCCTGAAATTTTCGGCGGATTTTCCTTTTTTGGAAAAGGTTTAATTTCCGCCGAATTCGTCGTATTTTCCGCGACTTTATTCTTTAGTGTTTGAAGCGGAATAAAGTCGTCTTTTTCGGAATTTTCGACTAAGTTATTTGCGACAATCTTTTCCTTGGGGACAAATTTAGGAACAAAAGGCGTTTCTTTCTTTTTGTATTCCATTCCTGCGGACGAAGGACCGGAAATTACCGAAACGGTTTTCGGCAACGGCGTGCGAGGAGGAATTGCGGGGGGTTTAATGTCAGGCTCGTGCCATTTTCTGATATTTTCTTCGACGGCGACTCTTGGATGAGCGAATTGCGATCTAGATTCTTCTATAATATCTTGTTTGAAATTCACTTCCGGCTCGGCTATCGGAGGCATAGTAACAGCGGAAAAAGGCGTGGAAGAAACTCCGTCAATCATAAGTTTTAAATAAATTTGCGCAAAGCCAAGATTCACCATATATTCCGCGGTGAATTGCGGAGCGAATTCTTTCTCCAAAACTTCCGCGTCAAAAGCGCCGACCCGAAAAGAAATCATCGTACCGACATTGCCGAAAACAGCAGCTCTTACTTCCTCCGACATCTGCTCGATGTACTGATGCGCTATTGTCAGACTTAATTTATATTTTCTGGCTTCGGAAAGAATATCGGCAAATGACTCATTGGCAAATGACTGGAACTCATCGACATAAAGATAAAAATTCGGAAGTTTATTGAGCTCGCTCGGAGACGCGTCGGCGCGTGACATAGCGCCAAGATAAATTTTCGTGATGAGCATACTGCCGAGAAGATTGGCATTGACTTCACCCACTCTCCCTTTAGACAAGTTAATTATGAGAATTTTTTTCTCGTCCATAATCTTCCTGATGTCAAAAGAAGATTTCGACTGTCCGACAATATTCCTTATAAGGGGATTAGAGGTGAATTGTCCTATTTTATTTTGAATTGCCGGAGTGGCTTCGGCGGCAAATCTATCGGTGTATTTAGCAAATTCATCAACCCAAAAAGATTTTACCGATGGATCTTTGATATTGTCCACCACTTTCTTGCGATAGTCTTTGTCGGCAAGCATTCTGTTCACGCCTAGAAGAGTGGCGCCGGGATATTCAAGAAGCGCCAAAATCGTGTTGCTCAAAATATATTCCATTCTGGCCGACCACGCATCCTGCCAAATTTTCTTAAAAGTACTCATAAGACCGCTCACCACCAAATGCCGCTTATCGTATCCGACATCTTCCATCACATTGAAAGTTATCGGGTGCTCCATATCGAACGGCGCGAAATACAAAACATCTTTCATCCTCTCTTGCGGAATATAATTCAAAAGAAGTTCGGCAGTCTTGCCGTGCGGGTCGATAAAAGCCATTCCTTCGCCGTTCTGAATGTCTTGAACGGCCATATTCTCAAGCAAAGTCGACTTGCCCATACCTGTTTTGCCGATAACATACAGATGACGGCTTCTGTCGTTTTCTTTTATACCGAAAGGAGTTTTTTTATTTCTAGCGTCCGTCTGGGCAAAATATGTAATTTTATTATCACTCATTTGTGTTTAGATTTAATTTTTTTAAAAAAACTATAAATAATTTTTTAAAACTTTATTTTTCTGTTTGGAAAATTCTTGTAAATTTAATTCAGAAAGCTTAATTTGTTTTTCAATCTTTTCTATTTCTGTAACTATTTTCTGTTGCTCTGAAATTGTAGGTAAAGGAATTTTTATATTTTTTATAGTTTCCAAAGAAAGCTCAATTTGACCACTTTGACCCAATGCCATCGCTTCAATAGTTTTGAAACCTAAATCACAAAAATAATACAAAACATAATTAGGTAAAGCTTTTGTTTGGTTCAATCTTAAAATTGTTATATGGCTATCAACAACATAATCACCTTGTAAATCGAACATCGTCACCCTACCAGCCGTACCAACACCAGTTGAGTTAATTAAAATATCTCCTTTTTCAAGTTTTCTTTCATCCAACACAAAACTATCACTTGCAAAGTGTTTTTCGGAAAAATCAAATTCTTTATATCCCCTTGCTTGTCCAGATTTTATAATTTGAATTTTTGAGTTTCCATATTGTGGAGATTTTCCTCGTTTTAATAAAGAAGCAATATTCTCAACTTTCTCCAAATTATTATTTTTTGGCAATAAACGACTGATACCTTTTTTTAGTTTCTCAACTTCTTCTTTATTTTTTTCTTCTTTCTGCTCCAATTTTTCTATCTCACTCACAATCTTTTTTTGAATATCTTTAATGGGAAATGGGATTCTGATATTCAAAAGGTTTTCTCTATTAAGACCGCCTTGTGCCTGCCCTGTTATATTTGATTTTAAAAGCTCTTGACCATAATCAGAAAAAAGAATAAGAAATAAATATTTTTGAGCAATTTCAGATACTGTTCTTAAAATAAATACATGCTCATTTACCATGCCTTTCTCATAGGGAAAATCTTTCTTATTAAATAATGCTGTTTTCCCAGTTAAAGCACCGTCCTTACAAATTAGGATATCCCCGTTTTTTAACAGACCTTGTTTAGATTGATTAAAGTAACTTTCCGGGACATATTTTATATTATCAATAATTATTTTCCCATTAAGTCCGATATGTTCACCTCCTAAGCTAGGAACTCCACTATCATAGTTTCCAACACCACCTTCTGGCCTTTTGCCGCTTTGCAAATCAATAACAATGTCTCCTAACTTTACCATTTCCCACCGACTATCAACTTCAATATTTTTTACAGTTAATGAAATATTTTTATCAAAATCAACCCTATCAAAAGTCATCAAATCAATAAGACTTACCTCAAAAATATTCTTTTCAAGAGAAGGGTGTATTTTTTGATTTTTGTTTCCTAGAAATGCTTTATATACATAGGAATTGGCTTTTGTTTCATCCTCTTGATTTTCAGAATCGTACATTTTTGTACACTCATCAATAAATTTTCCTCTTTGTATTGGATGAATACCTTCATAACCTCTGCGATTACTAAACTCGTACCCAAGAAACTTCTTTTCTTCTTTCTTTTGTCCTGATTTTGTTAAAACAACTTTTTGATTGTAGGCTAAAATAAAATAAAGGAGTTTCTCCCGCTCTCTCTCAATAATTGCGTTTTGTAAATCAATTTTATCCTTTACTTTCAATTTCTTTTCGTATTCTTTGTATATTTCGTGATTTTCAATATTTTTATTTATTGTATTTTTACAAAGTCCAACATAATCTTCAAATTTTATCCCACCCCAAACATATTTTACATATTTTGAAAAGATATTTTCTATACCATTTACAGTCACATCATTGGTATTTTGAAAAAATTTCTCAACCGAAGATTTTATATTTTCCCAATCGTAGTTATTTCTTTTTCTCAAAAACAAAATTACTGTATTTGTTCCTGTTGCCATAAAAGTCCCCGAGCCAAGTTCGGTAATACCAATAATTTCAAAATACTTGAAAAGAATTTCTCTTGTTTTAGTGTAAATTCCTGTATTACTCAAAATACTAGAAGGAAGAACAATCCCAGCTAGCCCACCATCCTTGAGAAGTTGTTTCGTTCGTTCAATAAAAAGACATTCAATTTCAGAACTTTGGTCAGTTAGATCGTCATATAATTCAAAAAAATGTTTTCCCTCTCCAAAAGCATTAAAGGCATTTTTAATATTCCCCTTGAAACTCGAAACTGAATATGGGGGGTTTGAAATAATAAAATCAAATGAGGGATTGTCTGAACTTTTTTTATTATCATTCTTTTTTAATATATTCACATAATCTTTTGAGTTATAAAAATTATCAAGCCCATCACCATGAATTACTTGAGCTAAGCCATCACCATGCAGATAACAACCAACTTTTGCGACTTTTGCAAGCCTATAGTCTTTTTCAATACCATAAATATAATTTTTTGCCCATCTGAATTTACCTATTTTCCACCCATCGATTTCATTTTTGATTTCAGAATTTTTATTTTCAAAGTTTTTAGTATCGATTATTGTTTGAATTTCATGCATAATTTCATGCAAAAAATGCCCACTTCCCGATGCATAATCAATCGCCATAGGCAAAAGATCATTAGAATCACCATTATTTATTTTTTCCTGAATTTTTTCTTTTATTGGTAATGATTTAAGAATATATCTTGCAATAGGAACAGGCGTAAAAAATTGTCCTGATTCTTGCTTTAATCCAGTTGTTAAAAGTAATTCAAAAAAATCACTTAAATAAGGGTGTCTTCTATCATAACGAATTTTATATTCTTGAATTAGTTCAACCAGTTCTTTTAGAACTACACCATTTTCTTCGAATGATTTTTGATCGTGTACTTCTTTTATAGCAAATTCATTTGATTTTTTTAGACGAATTTCATTTATTATTTCCATAAAATGCTTTTTCTGCTTTTCATTATTTGCTATTTCTGGGAAATTATTTTTTAGATCTTCCTCGTCAAAATCTACAATTTCTTTACCGAGAAATATTTTCATTCCTTCTCTGTAAAGTCTATTAAGGCGGGATTGAAAAATCTCTTGTGTATCGTCACTTTTCCACTGAAACTTAAGTTCACGATCATTGTCGTTGTCATCAAATTCATCTCTAATTTTGCACAAAAAGAGATTAAAAATTTTATTAAAAGCATTTGGCTTATCTGATACAACATGCTTTCTTAATATCTCCAAAAACCTATTAAATACACCCTGGGAATCTTCTTGTTTAATGTCTTTTAAACTGCTCACAGTTAAAGCCTTATTTTGGAACTCATAGGCATTTACCCAATCATCAAAAATTCCATTTGATTTTGAAAGTTTATTCCAACGATCATACAAGTCTTTTACATTCCCCGCCTCTCTATAATGTTCCTCAATCTTTATTATTTCACATTCAAAATGTATGTCTCCGTTATTAAATTCAGAGGCATAAAGCATAAGATACTGAGTATCTCTATCTTGTTGAAAATATGTAAACAGCTGACCTCCGTCTTTCTGCATTTTTTTGAGTGCTTTTTGATATTCATTACCCCATGTTTTACATTCAATCATTAAGTATGCTTTCCTTTCTTTTTTTACAAGAATATCAAGCCTGCCACTTGTTCCGTGCCCAGTAGGATAAATTTTTTCTAGAATTATGTCCTCTGGTTTATATCCTTTTTCAAGAAGCCTATTTACACACTCCAAAACCACCCAATTCTCTTCTTGCGAAAAATTTTGAGTTGTGCCACTATCTGATTTTATTTTAGAACCAAAATCAAACTTACTTTTTTGAAAGTTGACTTCAATAATATAATTGTCAATAGATGGAAATTTTTTGTAAAAAATTTCACTTTCATTTTCTTTCGAAAAAAAACCTAATTTTTTGAGTAATTCTTTATTAGGCATAAAAAAATAATAACTACCCCATTATAACAGATTATATACAACATACCTAAACTAAAATTTGTAACTATTCACCCTTCTCCACACTTTGACATAAATAAGCCATATTCTTGATACGGGCAAATATAATGATCACACAGTTAAGCCATTTCTAAGCTTTTTTGGATAAAGGTGAATAGTTACTAAAATTTTTAGCAGATCACTTATACAACCGCAAAATATCTATATTTTACGAAACTGCAGGCACTTTCTTAAATTACTCTTGATTGAGAGCCGAGCGGGTATACCTATTGGAAGCGTTCCAGAGCATCCAACTATCAAGCCCTGCGTCATAAGTCGCTTGAATTTGTGCGCGAACCATCGACGCATCGTAGGTCGCGCCAAGATTGAAATCCTGAAGCCATGGGCGAAGCTTGAGAGGTGTAGTGGTCGCCTTTCTCGCCCTCTCCACAGCGCTATCCATCGCAAATTTAACAACTTCGTAAGGCTTAGTGGCGGGGTTTGGGTAACCGTTAAAGTTCTTAGGGTAATGCGACGGATACACCATCGGCGAAACGAAATCAAAATATTTGAGCGCGATTTCCAAATTCTGTCCTATATTAAGATCGTTGGAGCTGGTGGTCGTCATTCCGAAAAGATCCGCTGAAAGAGGCGCGCCGATTCCTCCCAGCTTTTCCCGAAGATAAGCAAAAAATTCTCTCATTACTTCCGTTTTCTGTTTTCCATTGCTCCAAGGATAAGAAATATCTTTCATATTGCCGTCAGAAGGGAATCTTATGTAATCAAAATTAAGCTCGTCAAAACCGTCGTCGTAAGATTCTTTCGCCAAAGCAACGACATATTCCCAGACATCTTTTGATCCGGGATCAAGCCAGCTTATCCCCTTGAAATCTTTCCAAACCCCGCCGTCACTTTTCCTCCTAACGGCAAGTTCCGGTCGTTTCCCTACCAGATAATGATCTTGAAAAACCGATATTCTACCTATGACATAAATGTTTTTCTTGTGTAATTCTTCTATGAAATTTCTTATGTCGTCTATTCTTCTCTCATAAGCGCCGAATTTTTTCAAAAGGGAATCGGAAACTTCAAACGGTATTCTTCCTGTGTAATCTTTTATATCTATCACAATTGAATTTATTTCCGTCTCATCGGCAATTTTCACGAGAGACTCTCTGAGTGATTTGCTTCCCGCCACCCAATTTGTCATATATATCGCTTTGACTTGCGATGGTGTAGATATATGAGGCGGAATCTTTGGAATTTCAACAGCAATCCGCCCTCCGTATATTTCAGTCGCTGGCAAAACAGCCGTCTTGTAATTTATTGGAAATACGGAAGGAACGGTAAAGTAAGCAAAAGAAAAAAGTCCAGTGATTATTGCGCCCGAGAAAATGTATTTATTCCTTATAATTTTCATTAGCGGGATTTTTGTCGCTAACTAAGCATATTTTTAATATTGACTTCGTCCGCTGATTTCCTCGTCTTGCCGTAAGTGTCGATGTGACTGCTTTGAACAAACGAATCGGTCACCGTATGCTCCCTTCCTTTCAAAATTCTGCGCAGAGAATTTATATTTTTCCTCAACAATAAAGAAGCGACGCAAATCGCCACGCCCATAATTATCTGAAAAACTGTTTTCCATCCGCTCGGGAAACCTGTCGCAGGCAAAACAGCCGTCAATATTCCCAGCAAAAACAAAAAAGAAATTTTTGACATAATTATTTAAAAAAATTAACCAGTAAACCAATTCTACGGCATAATGAAAAAATATCAAATAAATGCTTGACTCATAGCGCATTTGACAGCTGTGAATACACAAACAGTAATCGGATTAAATTACAATTTCAACGAATCACATTGATGTCCAGCGCAAGCTGAATTTTTTGCGAGTCTTCCGTTTCTATATACACGATCTTTTTTGCAGGACCGGTTCCTTGTGGACCGTGAGCGGCGGGGTCCACTTCCACTTCAATCGTCGCTTCTTTTCCCGCTCCAATTTCTTGATTGGCGAATGTCGCTAATCCTCCGTGTCCGGGCATTCCGAATGGACCAATTTTAGTTTTGCCGGCAATCAGAGTCGCCTCCGTGCACATACAAGAAGTGTAGATTTTGGAAATTTTTAAAGGACCTTGTCCATCATTTTTCAGACTAAACGAGTGTTTGACCTTTCCTCCATACATGGGAACGGTTCCGAAATCAAACGTCGGTTCTTCCGCCTTCAAATTTCCCTTTCCATCACTGACGGCATGAGCAGATAAACCCTTGCTGTAGAACAAGCTCACCCCGTTTGGCATCTTACCCACTTTTATATTCGCAATTTCTTTTCCTTCAACAGTGTCTATCACCGACAAATCATCGCTAAGTAAATTTGTAACATAGACAAACTTTCCGTCTTTAGAGACAGCTACTCCGTGCGGAGCATTTCCACCTTTAATAGCTTCCGCAACTTTCATTTCCTGCAAGTCTATTTTGTAGACCAAATCGCCAGCAGGCTGATTGAAATAATAACCTTGGTCGGCAACATAGACGAATCTAGAATCAGGCGATGGATAAATCTGCACGGGTCCTTTCGCCTCTTTCGGCAGATCAACATAGCTTAATTTTTTGGAAGCAATGTCATAGACCGCCAAGCTTTTCGCGTCATACACTGAAGCTAGAGCGAATTTTCCGTCTGGAGTAACACCTGTCTGCACCGCCGCCCCTTTGAGCGGAACAGAAGACAAACTCATTTTTTCTATATCAAGCACGCCTATACTTTTGCCTTTGAGCATCGCGATGTAAGCTATTTTGCCGTCCGGAGAAATTCGGAGTCCGTGTGGTTCGTCGCCTTTTTCGGTAATCGCCTCTTTTTCAACTTCGTAAGTCTTGGCGTTAATTTTATAAACAACGCCTTTTGTCTGTGCCGCCGCGATGGCGTAATTTGAATCCGAAGTCAAAGCGACATGAGAAAGGTGCAAATCGGTTCCCATTTCAATTCTTTTGACTATCTTGTCGGTAAGAGGATCTATGATTATAACTTGGTCGTTAATTTTCATTCCTCCCTCATCGTTATGCCCTTCGTCGGCCTGTGCCCTAGGTATAATGCGAAAAGACATTTTCATATCTTTGTCGTTAACATTCGCCGTCACCCAAACGCTTTTGTTGTCGGGCGCGACTTGGATATTGTGAGGCATAAAACCGATTTTCATTCCGCCGATTTCCGCGGAAAGGTCAATCCGCTTGATAACGCTTCTGTTTTTAACGCTCATAACCGCGATTTCTCCGCCCTCTTCCACGGCTATATAAATTTTATCTTCAATTTTTGCTTCCGAATTTTTTGGCGCTTCTTTACTCTTGCCGGATAGCAAGAAAACCAATCCCGCCAAAATAACTAAGACGACTATTGTTCCGATTGTTTTTGTTTTCATTTGTTTTTAGATTAAATTATTTTGAATTAAAAAATATCTAACTTTGTCGTTCCTATTCTTATCTGTCATTCCAGCGCAGGCCGTCGACAGGTGTCGCCAACAATCACGGCAACAGGGAATCCAGACCTTTAGTGGTTATACTCTGGATTCCCTTTTCCGCGCCCGCAACGCCTGAGCAGACTCATTCTTGCGATGGCGGGCAGGGTCAAGGGAATGACAGAAAATCGGAATAACAAGGGAGGATTTAATAATTCAAATAAATTGCTAAACGACTAAAAACCGCGTTAATTAAAAGCGGTTTGTTACGGCAAAAGAAATTGACTGCTGACACGCAATCTTGCTTCTTTAGCCGTTATTTTACA
>CAYIIG010000021.1:0-9819 GCA_964363425.1 uncultured Candidatus Saccharibacteria bacterium
GGCGCGAGCATAGCGAATTTTCAGCAGAAAATTACGCGCGTTTTTAAAAACCAAATCCGAGCGGAAAGTTATCCACAGGTAAACAGGAATTTATTTGCATTGCAAAACAAAAATTGATAGATATTATGTGATGGCTTTTAAGCCACGGTAATATTTATAAAATTAATTTAATAATTTTTATGATGGATGAACAAGACATTGATCCAAAAGAAGAAGATGGCGGGGAAATGCTCGAGGATGTCGAAAAGATGATGTTGGAAGATGACATGGGCATGGAAAGCGAAGATACTGAAGGCGGTTTTTCCTACTAGTTGGGAAAATTTTTCACAGTGCGCCAAAAAACTCCCATAAGGGAGTTTTTTGGCGCTTTGTTTTTAATCCTTAACAACGATTTTTAAAAATCTTTTTTTTCCAACTTTCACAACAATGCTTTTTTCAAGTGAAAAATCTTTAGAATCAATCTTTTCCGAAGTTTCAGCGTTGCTTATCGCTCCTTCTGAAACCAATGTTCTCCATTCGGTGTTTGATTTCACAATTTTATTATCAATAAGAATTTTCCCCAAACCGGATCCTTTTGGAACAACCACCTCGACTAAACCATCAGGCAAACCTCCCTTGGAAAAAGTTTCAATAAAATTTTTCTCCGCCAAATTAGCCCTATCTTCCCCATGATAAATCACGATAATTTCTCGCGCCACTCTCATCTTGGCGTCTTTTGGATTCAAATTGCCGTTTTTCATCTCGTTTTCAATCTTCTTTATCTCGTCAGTCGGCGTGTAAGTGCAGAGATTGAAATAATTAACAATAGAAGTGTCCGGCAAAGACATTATTTTCCCATACATATCGTTCGGTTCGTCTGTGATGGCGATGTAATTATCCAAGCTCTTGCTCATTTTTTCTTTCCCGTCCGTTCCTTCCAAAAGACATAAAGATATAACCGCCTGTTGTTCTTTTTTGTTTATTTTTAATATATCCCTACCTATCAACATATTGAATGTTTGATCCGTTCCCCCGATTTCCAAATCACAGCTTCCGTAAATCTCGGAAATGACATACGAGTCTACACCCTGAAGGACAGGATATAACATCTCGTGCATAAATAATTCCTTGTTGTTGTTTATTCTTTCTTGAAACATATCTCTTTCAATCAACCGCGAATGAGTAATGTGTTTAAGCGTCCACAAAAGACTTTTAAGGGTAATGACGGAAATCGCGCCTTTGAAGTCGACTATCGTTGTCTGCATTCTGGTCTTTTCAAAAACAACCGCCTTGCCGACGAAAGAGTTTGGAACAATGGAAATTGTGTGCCCTTCTTTGCAAGCCATTTCCACCTTAAACCCTTCTGTGAGCTCAAGGTCGGTAATCGCCGTGAACCAGTCCGAGTTTCTTATCCAAGAAAAAGATTTTTTGTCGGTCAGTAAAATCTTACCGATCTGATCCAGATATGTTTCCATATTGACTTCAACCTCTTTCTGTTCTATTTCCGGTCTAACCTTACTCTTCCCTGTCGGATCGCCTATCTGCGCAGTGTAGTCACCAACAAGAAAAACAACCTTGCATCCGAGGTCTTGAAATTTTCTAAGTTTGCGAAAAATTACAGCGTGCCCCAAATGAATATCAGGACGGGTCGGATCAACGCCAATTTTTATTATGATATCTTCTTTGTATTCTCCTTTCGCTTTTTTTATAAGCTTTTCTTTGAATTTGCCGTCAGGATCAATAAAACCTTCAACTCCGCGAGTGAACAATTCATTGATTTCAGTGTTTGTTTGATCTAAATTCATCATTATAATTTAGCATAATTTATTTCGGCTAGCGAGGGGTGCGATATGATGAATTTAAAGTGACTTCGTAGTCATGGTTATTAAATGAGTTGATACGGAAGGTCAAGGAATTCCCTTGCAAATTCAGAATGATAAAATACTGCTCAGGAAAAGAAAAACAACAACTATCTTTTATTTATCCGCAAGGGAAACATTTTGTTTTTTAGAAAATAAACTTACAATAAATTCTATGGAATACACTAAAATTATGACCGAGCCAACAATTACAAAAGGCAAGTCTAGGCCATCGTTTTTAAAATAATGAAACAAAAAACCTAAACCAACTAACACAACCCCAAAAATGATTCTTAGTATTAAATTATTATTACTGCGCTTAATTAATATTTTTTCTTTTTTTAATCGCTTATTTAAAACATGAGAAAAACTAAAAAGAATTATACTTAAAAGTACAGAAAAGAAACCGTAAATAAGAACAGCAATCGGACATCCTATACCACATGTCCTGGCGACAAAAAAAAGACTAAGCATGGACAATATGGGTAAAAGAAGAAAAACTAAACCAAATATCTTAAGAATTTTAGGAATCTTGCTCATTGCTTAATATAATATCACAATTTAATACAAAACCATAGCGACACTCGAACAAAAACGAAATATAGTTTAAATATCACTCAGCTCCGCCACATAGATAAATGAATAAAGTGAATCAACTCACCACCACATCAGTTTGTCATAAGCGACTATATTTTGTCTTTTTTTGATTTTTACGATTTTTGTATTATGTTATTATACTTACGAAGTTAAATGCAAAAAAAGAATAAATTAAAATTTTGGGGAAAGTTCGCAAAAAATGCGGTTATATTGATAATTGCCTTGCTTTTATTCACCTTTAGCGGTTTCATCTACTGGGTATCAACATTCCAAATCCCCGATCTTGGGTCATTTGAAAAAAGAGAGGTTGTCCAATCGACTAAAATCTATGACCGAACCGGAAAAATATTGCTTTACGACCTGCACCAGGACATAAAAAGAACGATTGTTCCCATCGAAGAAATTTCTAGAAATGTAAAAAATGCTACGGTTGCCATCGAAGATGAGGACTTTTACCAACACGGCGGAATAAAAATCACCTCTATTATAAGAGCGCTGTTGGCAAACCTGACAAAAGGCGGTTACAGTCAGGGCGGGTCAACGATTACACAACAAGTTGTAAAAAACTCACTGCTAAACTCCGAAAAGAAAATTTCAAGAAAATTAAAAGAGTGGATTCTAGCTCTAAAACTTGAAAAAATAATGGGAAAGGACGAGATTTTGGGAATTTACCTAAATGAAGCCCCTTATGGCGGCAACATTTACGGTATCGAAGAAGCTAGTCAGTCCTACTTTGGAAAAAACGCCTCTGATCTAACTATTGCCGAATCTGCTTATTTGGCATCTCTGCCAAACGCTCCGTCTTATTATTCACCTTATGGTCAAAATACAAAAAGATTAATTGATAGAAAAAATCTTGTCTTGAACAAAATGTTGAATAAAAATTTCATCTCGAAAGATGAATATGATTCGGCTATGAAAGAAAGTGTTTCGTTCTATCCACAAGACAGACTAGGTATAAAAGCCCCGCACTTCGTGATTTACATAATTAAATACTTAGAAAATAAATATGGTAAAAAAACAGTTGAGGAGGGCGGATTAAAAATTATAACCACGCTAAACTACAACCTTCAACAGAAAGCCGAAGAAATTGTGAAAAAATTCTCCTTAGAAAACACACAGAAATTCAACGCTGAAAACGGGGCGCTTGTGGCAATAGACCCGAAAACCGGTCAAATACTAACCATGGTGGGATCAAGGGATTATTTCGATAAAAAAATTGACGGTAATTTTAATGTTGCAACAGCATACAGACAACCAGGGTCTACATTTAAACCTTTTGTTTATGCCACAGCTTTTAATAAAGGATACACTCCGGACACTGTTTTATTTGACCTGCCTACCGAATTTCAAGCTGAGTGCGCTCCAAAAGTCGCCTCAACAACACCTCTTATAAAAACCGAAAATTGTTATGCTCCTCAAAATTACGATAATCAATTTGTCGGACCGATAACATTAAGAAACGCCCTGGCTCAATCGAGGAATATCCCTTCTGTTAAATTATCTTATCTTGCTGGATTAAAAGACTCCCTGCGCTTAGCGAGAGATATGGGAATGGAAAACTTAGGTGGAACCAATCAGTATGGTCTTTCGCTTGTTTTGGGGGGTGGAGAGGTGTCCTTGCTTGATATTACAAACGCTTATGGTGTTTTTGCGAACAATGGAATAAAAAATCCTAAAACAGGGATTATAAGAGTCGAGAACAGGGATGGAAAAATTATTGAAAAATTTGATCTTAAAAGCTCTGTTGTCCTACCAAAGGAAACCGCGCTTAAAATATCAGATATTCTTTCTGATAACAAAGCGCGAACACCGCTGTATGGAAATGCTTCGTTATTGTATTTTGAAGGCAGGGATGTAGCAGTAAAAACGGGAACAACAAACGACTACAGAGATGCGTGGACGGTTGGCTATTCCCCAAATCTTGTTGTTGGGGCGTGGGTTGGAAACAACGATAACAGTTCAATGGAAAAAAGAGTTTCAGGCATGATTGTCACGCCTATGTGGCGCGCTTTTATGAACACAGCTCTGCCGAGCTTACCAAAAGAAAATTTTGAAAAATATACCAAAATCAATGATGTGGAAATACAGCCTGTCCTTCGTGGTGTTTGGAAAGGAGGTGAATCTTATTTTATAGACAAAATTTCCGGTAAATTAGCAACAAAAGAAACTCCAAAAGAAACAGTAGAGGAAAGATTTATAACAAACGTTCATTCTATTTTATACTGGATTGATAGATCAGATTTATTAAACAAAAACAAACCGGAACACCCCGAAAACGACCCGCAGTTTAAAAACTGGGAATATTCGATTCAAGAATGGCTAAAAACGCAAAACCTACCGAAAGACCCGATTAAGCCAGTGGAGTTTGATAACATTCACACACAAGAAAATAGTCCTAAAATAAAAATAGAAAATATAAACCCGAACAAAGAATACCAAATGAATGAGCGGATTATTGTTAAAATAAAAAACACCGGGAATTACCCTCTTTTAAAAACCGAATATATTTTAAATGGAGAATATTTAGGTTATTCAAACAAACCACCGTTTGATTTTGTAATACCTATGGAAGAAATGAGGGTTATTAAAAAAGATAATGAGCTTAGGGTTGTGGGATATGATGTTAATCTAAATAAAGGGGAAGATGTGGTAAATATTAAAATAAAATATTAATTTTAGTTGAGTTGGGTACTTATATTTTATTTAATAGTGATAAATTGGCTCTAAAAAATATCTTTAATTATTAAATTTTTCAATTTTAACTCTTTTGTTATTTTGACTTTGTTAATGAAAATTTCATTTTTAACAATAGGGTTAACTTTAAAAAGCACTCTATTTTTGATTATTTCAATATTGTTTTTGTTTATTTTAATTTTTATAACCGCCTCAATGGAACTAATGATAAAATCCTTCAATGATGAGTTTGTTGAATTTATTTTTTGAAACTTTTCTAAGTAAATTGATATATTAAACATATTAAAAACAATCATGGGCGACTATTTATTCATAGGCATCACAATATAAGAAAATGATTTATCTGAAACACCGCGAATCATAAGTGGTTTTGATATACCATTAAAAGACAAAGAAACACTATCTGACTCAATTACCTGTAGACATTCGTATATATATTTGTAGTTAAAATTAACAACAATATCTTCACCGGAAAGACTGGCTGGAACACTATTCACCGTTTCCCCTATTGTGGAATTTTTAGTTGTTATCTCAAAAACTTTTTTTGACGGAAAAACTTTTATATTCACCTGATTGAATTTATCAGAAAAAATATTTGAAATTTTTAAAACAGATAACAAATCTTGCTTCAAAACAATAACTTCTGTTTTAAAATCTTTCGGCAATATTTGTTTATAGTCAGGAAAAACACCGTCTATCACTCTAGAAACAATATAGTTGTGCTCATAAGAAAATGATATTTGGTTTTTTGACAAACAAATATCAACATTAGAGTCAACGCCTTCAAATATTTTTATTATATCTTGTATGTTTTTTAATGGTATTAAAATACTAAAAGGGTTGTTGTTTTTTAAGTTTTTTATTCTTTTTTCAGCCAAACGAGATGAATCAGTGGCGACAAAAACAAAGTCGGTATCGTCATTGTAAATATAAACAGCGGATAATTCCGGCTTAACGCTAGATAAAGACGAACTGAAAACTACCGCTTTCAAACCATTAACAAATTTACCAATATCAAAACTAAAAGATGTTCCATCGGAAACTTTTGGTATTGTTGGAAAATCATCGGATGGATAAGTTTTTATAATAGATTTTATATGTTCTGTTTTTATATGAAGATTATTGTCAATAGTTTCAAAAATAACACTTTTATCAATTTGAGTATTTAAAAGTAGGTTATTCAAGACAGATCCTGGCACAGCAACAACACCGTTCTCTTCAACTTTAACAGGAATCTCGGATTCAATACCGATATCCATATTTGTGGCTTTTATTTTAAGGTTATTATTCTCAACCTCAAAGAGTAAACAAGATAGTATTGGTAATGCTGGATTTTTACTTGAAATTTTTTCGGCTTTAGACACAACTTGAAGAAGTTTCTCTTTAATGCATTCTATTTTCATAGTTCTTATATTTTAATCTAAAACAAACATTATTACTATTATTATACTTGTTTATATGTGTATAAGTTAAAAATAACCATATTTATAAACAAACAGAATAGCTTATTTATAATGTCAGTTTGTTTATATTTGAAAAACAAGTCGTAGATAGTTTTGTGTGATTTAAAAACCTTTCTTTTTATACACACTTAATAAGTTTTAAATGCTTTGTTTTCAACACCTTATCAACAAGATTACAACATCGCTCTTATTTGTTCGATTTCTTTATTTAAGATTAAATCAACCTTAAGGTCATTTTTTATTTTTTCATAAGAATGCATAACGGTTGTATGATCTCTCCCACCCAACTTTTCCCCAATTGAAGGATATGAGATATTAAAATCCTCTCTAAGGATATACATAATCACCTGTCTTGGTTTCACAATTTCTTTTTTCCTTGTTTTTTTGTAAATCTCACTATCCTCGATATTGTAAAATTCTGAAATTATTTTCACAACCTCTTTTGGTGGAATTTGTTTTTTCTGCTTAACGCTGTTTTTAATAAGGTTTTTTATCTCATTTAAGCTTAATTCTTTGTTTTTTAGTTGGGTTTGGCAAATGATTAGGTTTAAAGCGCCCTCCAGCTCTCTTATATTACCGTCAATAGCCGAAGCAATAAAATCAACAACATCGGGTTGTATTTGAATATTTGAGAAAGTAGACTTTTTTTTAATAATCTGAATTCTTGATTCTATGTCTGGCGCGGGTATTTCAACGATCATTCCGGCATTAAACCTTGATCTAACCCGATCTTCTAATCCTTGTATAAAATTCGGGTGTTTGTCGGATGAAAAGATTAATTGTTTGTTGTTGTCGTGTAGGTTATTAAACAAATGAAAAAACTCCTCTTGAATTTTTTGTTTACCGGAAAAAAATTGAATATCATCAATTATTAAAATATCATATTTCCTGTATTGTTCTTTAAATTGGTTTGTTTTCCCGCTGTTTAGCGAGTTGATGTATTCCTGAGCAAACCTGTCCGATGTAAGGTAATAAACTTTTTTTTCGCTATTGTTTGTTTTTGCGTGGTTCCCTATAGCCTGTATGAGGTGTGTTTTGCCGTGCCCTGTGTTTCCGTAGATAAAAAGAGGGTTATATGTCATTTTGTTGTTTATTATCGATTGGGATGCAACATAGGCAAGTTCGTTAAACGGACCAATAACAAAGGATTCAAATGTGTATCGCGGATTTAAATTATCTTCTTTGTTTATGTAAAAATCATGAAGAGGTAATTCATTATTTGTTTTTGGATTATAAACATCGTTTCGGTCATTTTTTTTGTTGGAGTTCGATACAACATAATCTATTCCTCTGACATAATCAGCAAATCCGCGTAGGCTTTTTAGTATTGATTTATGGTATTTGTTGTTAAGCCAGTCTTTAACAAAAACACTAGGAACACTGAGATAGACGACACCACCCTCTTGTTTGATAATAGAGGTGTCTTTAAACCACATACTGAAATTAGCCTTCGATGTTCCAAGTTCTATCTCAACTAAAACACTATCCCAAAGTTTCTTATTGTCTATCATGGAAATAAAATAATTTAACCTCAACCTTTAAAGTATATACTTTAAATTAAATTGTAAAACTTGCTAAAAGTCACCGATGTGTTTATAATGCACAAATAAGATATTGTCAGGCGGGATTACTGTTGTGTTTAGTTGTTAATAAAAAATTAAAATGTCTTTCACTTACAACCCAAAAAGAAAAAAAAGGATGACCACTCACGGTTTTTTGGTTAGGCAAAAAACAAAATCAGGTAAAAACGTGGTAAAAAGAAGAAGGCAAAAAGGAAGGAAAAAAATTACTGTTTAATTTTAGTTTTTTATGCTAAGAAAACAAAACAGAGTCAACAAACACCTTTTTGTTGATGTTGTTAAAAAAGGGGTTGCCTATTATAACCCAAACACCTCCCTGAAAACCATTAAAACAATCAGTCCCAAGTCCGGATTTTCTGTTTACACACCCAAAAAAGAAGTCAAAAGCGCCGTTAAAAGAAATTTAATAAGAAGAAGGGTTCAGTTTATTTTACAAAAAGTTTTACCAAAAATAAATCACAGTCATAATACTGTGATTTTGTTGAAAAAAGGAGTACTTAAACTCCCGTTTTATAAACTTGAAGATGAGATTGTTTTTTTATTGAAAAAAGCGAAAATTCTTTGAATTTTTTGATCTTTGGGTTTATTGGTGGTTTTGTGTATAATTAAAAGATGTCTTACCTGTTCAATATATTTTTCTACAAACCGCTATACAATGGATTGATTTTTCTAATAACCATTCTCCCTTGGGCGGATATTGGAATTATCGTTATTTTGTTTACTTGTATCGTAAAGCTCGTTCTCTTCCCTCTTTCTAAAAAGTCAGTGTTAACTCAGATAAAAATGAAAGAAATTCAGCCTGATTTGGATGCTATTAAAGAAAAACACAAAAACAACAAACAAGAACAGGCTTTAAAGGTGATGGCTTTGTATAAAGAAAAAAAAGTTAATCCTTTTTCCGGAATATTATTGCTATTCATTCAAATTCCCATCATTTTTGCATTATATTTTGTATTTTTAAAGGGTGGACTGCCTAAAATCGATACAAATATGCTCTATTCATTTATTAAAATCCCTGAACCTGTGAATATTTCTTTTTTGGGTTTAATGGACATTACTCAAAAAAGTTACATAATGGCTTTTTTCGCCGCTCTCACCCAGTTTTTTCAGGTTAAGTTTGCGATTCCAAGTTTCAAAAAAACCGATAATAGTTTAAAATCAAATTCGTTTAAAGATGACTTGGCTAAAAGTATGAGTATTCAAATGAAATATATACTCCCTGTAATAATATTTTTCATTTCCAGGGGGTTGCCGGCTGTCATAGCTTTGTATTGGACAACAAGTAATTTATTCGCAATTGGTCAAGAGTTATACTTAAGAAGGTCGCGTAAAATTACAAAATAAATAGCCTTCATTACTATTGCCGAATGAAGTTTGGGTTTTTTTAAACAAAACCATGAATAGCTTATTTTTTTATTTGATAAAAGTTTTGAATTACAAAACGCGCTAATCCACCATTTCCGCACGGATTCCCTGCTTACTCAAGGGTCTTACGGTTGATTTGTAGTAGACACCTGTGGGCGGTCCTTTTGGGCGGAGATTTAGGGTATTTCTTGCTGACTTTAGATTCCACTTTATCGTTTTCCTTCTATACTTTGAATTACGAAATGCCCCAACTTCACTTTTGGCATTTAACGCAAACAT
>CAYIIG010000022.1:0-9707 GCA_964363425.1 uncultured Candidatus Saccharibacteria bacterium
GGCGACCCTTGCGGGTCGCCTTTAATTGTAGCGCATTGCATTTCGTAATTCAAAGCTCGAATGCAAAAAGTAAGTTACAAAATCTAAATAATCTGACTGATCGTGAAGTAGATGAATTGAATTACAACATAAATCTGCTGGAAAGAAATGCAGATGAATAAATTTAATTTCGAATGGTCTTCCCTACCATCTGCAACCTTTTTATCCCATCGCCCCCATCTCCTCCTTCGCCTTTTTTATCGCCAAAAGTTGCGAAGGGTCCGAGGTGATTATTTGATCCTCGGTGTATGAAGCGATTACTTTTATTGCGACATGCTTCAGTCCGACGAAAAACATTCCCTCCCCCACATCGGATTCGAGCAATAGATATTTTTCTTCTTCGGTAAGATTGAATATCCTCTGAAGATTATCCACCGTTGACGACGATTGTTTTAAAAGAATTTGAATCGAAGAGTTGGTGATGATGGGCAGACCGTAAGGAGATTTGATAAAGTCGTCCACATCCTGAGTGATGGTGGCAAGTCCGAGATAATATTTTCTGCCTCTTTTCGCCATACTGAATAAGAATGACGCGGTATCTTCCGACTTCATCATCCACCACGCCTCGTCAATCACCAAAAGTCTTTTCTTCAAATTTTTCCTAACGGCGTTCCAGATATAGTGAGTGACAATGTACATCGCCACAGGTTTAAGCTCGTCCTCCATATCTCTTATGGAAAAGACGATGAATTTGCTGTTTATATCCACATTTGTCGGCTTGTTTATAAATCCCGCCCAAGTTCCCTTTGTATATTTTGAAAGTTTCTGAACCAGAGATTCCGCCCCTTCCATACCAGCAAGCACAAGCTCGAAGTCGGAAAGAAGCGGTGGCTCGATATTCGCAAAATCCGAATCAACCGTAATGTCTTTTAAGGCGTAAGTTTCGCTTATCGCCCGATCCACTATCGCGTCTTCTTCCGGCGTTAGTCCGCCAAGCATTATTCTGAAAAGTCCGACAAGGTTGATGATGTTTGAACGCAGGACATCCGCAGGTGACTCATCCTCCCTTGCCACCGGCAAGTCGAAAGGATTGATGTGATTGTTGGAATTAAGAGAGATATTGAAATATTTACCGCCGGTCGCTTCCGCCATATATTCGTATTCTCTTTCAGGGTCGATTACGATGACTTCCACATCGAACATAAGCGTTCGGAGTATCTCGAGTTTCGTAGCATAAGATTTACCGGAACCGGACTTGGCAAAGGTTATGGAATTGTAATTTTCCAAAGAAAATCTGTCGAAAAGCACGAGGCTGGAATTGTGCCTGTTTATCCCGTAAAGGATACCTTTATCCGAAGTTAAGTCGAAAGAAATGAAGGGAAAAATACTTGAGAGAGGCAAGGAATTTAATTTTGATCGGACATTAAGCTCATCGGTAGCTATAGGTAAAACGCTTTTGTAACCCTGCTCCTGCTGAAAAAGGGCGGGCTTGAGATAAACGAGTTTTGATTCGAGAATCGTCTTTATTTCCGATTCTATTTTGTCAAGGTCGCTTTCGCTCTCGGCGTACATACTGATATAAACCGCGACATCAAAAAGCTTTTCTTGGGCTTGCTGAAGATTATCCCGTAAACTTTCCAAATCTCTGTAAGCCGTATCAAGTATCGGATCGCGAACCAGACCCTTCCTCTCTCTTTCATTGATCTGGCTTTGGACTTCCGCGACTTTTTTCTGGAATTGGCGGAGCATCTTCGCCGTTTCAATCGGCTGAATATGTATTGAAATGTCAAAAACCTTGTCCAAATTTATGACAGGAGAAAACCAACTTTCCGATAAGTATCTAGGGTAAGAAATTATAAAAAAAGTCCTGACAATTTTCTCCCCCAAATTCAGACCTTTGGGAGTTACCTTCAAAGCGGACGGCGCTATGACATCCTGAAGCTCTAAAACTCCCGCCTCATATATTTCCTGAGGAAGAACGGAAGAAATTTCCAATTCTTTTTCTTTTTTCCCGAACATTTTGTTAAAAAGCGACATATTTTTTGTTTTTTATTTTTGAATTCCCGCCAAAACCGACATCGGATGTCGGTTTTGGCGGGAATTACTTATCTTATCTGCATCGGCTTTTCCGTATCGCCCGGATTGAATATCTTGTAAAAAAGCTCGACCGCTTCTTCCGTTCCCAACCCCGCCGTCCTTACCCCTGCGCTTATCAAGCCCCGCTCCACCACCGACACTCTTTGATCAAGCTGCATTCGATGCTCTTCAAAACTGCCACTTTTCTCCTTGGAAGAAAGCGATTTTTTGTTCCCGCTGAAAAAATTGCCCAATATATTCGAACCGCCGGCAACGAGTGGCGGATCATAGGGAACAACCACAAAAAATGTTTTTGTCATTATGTTTGAATTTTCGGTGAAATTTTTTATGAAACCGATATATTCTCTAATTTGAATTTTCATTAAATCGTTAATCTGGTCCTTATAACTCCCTTCGAGTAGAGCTATGTAAGGTCTTATGTCTAGCTTTCTAGACTGAATGAATATCTGAATCGGAAAATCAAGCGAGTTCAAGAAGTTCTGAAACTGATAGATCACCGAGTTTCTCTCGTCTTCCGACTTCAAAGCGAAATTGATAGACGATGCCATAACAATAGCTCTCATTGAATTATTTTTCAGAATGATCACCCCGTCCCGAACTTCTTTTATCGGAACAAAATCCTGCGTCGCTTTTGATTTGGTTTGCATTTTTTTAGGTTGTAGCTTGCCCGCCGACGAGGCGGGGTTGTAGCTTATTAGCTTTTTAGGCTGAGCGGTCTGACTCTTTTTATAATAATAACATATTTTTTTAGGTTGGTAGCTTTATTAAGAAATTCAGACTTATAATCTCTCCTAATAAGCTACAAGCTAAAAAGCTTATCCCCGCCTTTCCTCCCCCCTTGTTACTGGATTCATACTCTCATTGATATCCAAGCTCCATGTCAAATCACGAAGCTTACTCTCCGATAATTTCGGCACCTTGAGGAGAGGCGTGTTTTCCTTGCCTTCGATTTCTTTTCTTATTATCGGCTTTTCTCTTTTCTGCCACAAGTAGAGCTTGTTCGCCAGCGCATATTTGAAAGCCGATTCGACGATGAATATAAACGGCTTGCCGTTCACTTTATAGAAAGCCAGCGCGACCGAAAAGCCCATCACCGGTATTATGAAAAAAATGGCGACATACAAATAAGGGATAATGGAATAGATGACGAAAGAAATCCCGCACCCTCCGCCCAGATAGATAAATTGCTTCAAGGTCAAAGGTCCGAATATCTTATCTTCTATATCGATGAATTGTGGAACTTGGAAACGCATTTGATTAAAATTCGAAATCCGAATATCGAAATTCGAAACAATATTTAAATTCTAAATTCGAATAATATAAACATAATTCTACACCGACTTTCTCATTATTGCACCCATGATCATCATCAATTCCGTTGCTTCGTTTGATAATTTACTTTTTTCGTTCTCTAAATTTTTGTCAGTATTAATATCTATTATCTCTAGCCAGTATCTTGTTTCCTTTGCTTCTTTGCGACATATTTTAATCCTCATAACAAAATCTTTTTTACTCAACGACTCATTTGCCTCAATGTAATTTGCCCCTACCGATCCAGAAGATCTCACTACCTGTTTTGCGTCCTCAAAATTTGCGGTAATTTTAGGAATTTTTTTAATAAAAACCCTAACAGCTTTGGCAAAATCAAGCGTTCTTTTCTCCAAATCGTATTGTTTTGCGTTTTTAATTTCTGTCATTTGAATTTGTTTCGGATTTCGAATTTCGCGCTTCGAATTTATTTATCTTACTTCTTCCCTATACGGGTCAGCCTTCCTGCCCGCGCCAGACAGATCTTTCTTTGGCGGAAGTTTGGAATCTTTTACCTCAATTGTTTCTTTCGGAACATTCACCACCTCGCTCATCTTGAGTTTGATAATGTCATCTGACATTGTTTTTATTGCCCCCTCTTTACTTGGAAGTCTCGCTTCCAAGTTGGAATTGCGATTCACCTTTTCAAATATCTTTTGTTCTTCTTCGGATTCGCCGTGGTTTATAAAGGAGTTTGTTTTTTCAGATTTTTCTGTTTCCGCCTTGGCGTCGTCCACCGTATTTTGGTTTGGCGAGTCGGCAGGCTTTTCAAAAACCTTAATCTCACTTGGAAGCTTCGCTTCCAAGTGAAGCTCGGACTTATTTACCATCGGCAGATTATGATGTTCCTTGTCTTCAATTTCCTTGAGAATATCTTCCCTGCTCGGAATTTCCTCCGTTTCTGTTTTGCTTTCTTTGTCTTTCGTTTTTTCTAACAAGCCCGCCTCGTCGGCGGATAAACTACTACCCTGCCTCATCGGCAGACTAGCTAAAAAGCTTTTCTCTTTCTCTTCCCCCTCCTCCACTCTCTCCTCAATCACCCTCTTCAGCGACTCTCTTATTTTTAGAAAAATCTCATTGTTCAAATCTTCTGCGATTGCTGTGGCTTCTTCTTCGGACACCTCGACATTTTTGGCAATGTTGTATATGAGATTGTCGGGGTGATCAAGTCCGAACATCACAATAATTGTCTCTTTTCCAAGTCTGTCCGCTTGATCTATGTGCAGTTTATGTTTGCTGGCAATCTGCGCCAGCTTGTCTTTCCACGGCGTGGCGATTATCGCCTTCCGCACATCTTCGGGAAGTTGTTCAAATCTGGCTTTTAATATCTGTTCGCTATGGTTCATATTTTTGATTGTTATTTTTTAAGGGGGCGTTGCGCCAGTTCCGCTCGCTGATTGTTTCTTCACTTCTTCATCCACCAATTTTTTAATCATTTCTGAAATCTCTTTTTCGCCTGTGCTTTTACCTTTTCTTATCTCATTCGCCGCGTCAGTGTATGAAGGGAATATCTCGTCCAAAAAGGCGAGGTTGTCACCCCACAAACTCTTACCCAATTCGGCAAAAGGAAGATTTTTTGCATACTCTCTCTTCATTTTGTCTCTGATGTTATCTCTTTGTTTTGTAAGATTTTCCAATCCTTTTTGAATCTTTGCTGTCTCGGATTGATGCTTTTCTAGATTTTCACTATCCCTATCAACCTCTAGTTTAGCATTCTCATACCTAACCATATCAGCGCCACGCCTTTGAAGTTTTACTCCCTCATTTTCTAAATTCGCCTCATCTCTTTGTGATTCTTCATGTGCGATTTGAGCATAACCAAGATCATCAGGATCCATTGTCCTTGACGCAATATCTGCTAATTTTCTGTACTCATCTCTTGATTTTTTAACTTCCTCTCTTAGTTTATCGTATTTATTTGTATCATGTGTACTATAATCATTCTTCCAATCATCCACCTTTTTCTCTGACTCAAGCTTTGCTTTGCTCAAGTCAAATTGAAGCATCTCTCTCTCGTTTACCAAGCTTTGTTCTTCTCTTATTGACTTATCCACCCCTCTTGTCTTGCTCTTGGCAATAGAATCCGCCATATCTTTTTTACTCTTAATGTTGTCTTTCAAAGCGGAAGAGTATCCCTTACCACTGTCTTTGCCGAATTTCCTGTCCGCCACACCCTCAAGTCTTGCCTTGGCGAATCCTCCGAATGTCGGAGATTTAGCCGCAAGATTATTGACAAATTCCGACTTGCTCGCCAAATAAGCCGCTCTGCCAAGAGTATTTCTCCCCGCGACACCCTGCATCCAGCCACGGGCCTTGTCGGCGTAGCCGACCATTCCCGCCGAACCTTCCGACGCCATCTTTTTTGCTGCAATCAATCCCCCGATTATAAGAGCGATGAGGATCACGAAGTTCATTATTATAGGGAACCCTGATTTAAAACCTGTTCCAATTGCAGTAAAAAAGCCTGCGTTATCTCCAATGTGACCCACATTCACAGCTTTCCACAACGCACCCGAACTTATTACTGAAGCGACTAGATAGGCAATCAGCAAGAAAGCCGGCGCGAAAATCACTTGGCTTTGGAAACCTTTCCACCACTGCTTGGAATATTCTTGGAGCTCAGGGGCTATGTATCCCAAGAAAGCCACTGGGGAAAAAATCATATAAAACAACAGAGCGACGAATCTTGTAATAAACAAAAAAGAAACAGCGAAAAACACGAAAGCCACCACAGCATTAAACGCCGACCCCGCAAGAAATTGGATAGTCATTGAAAAATGATTAAAACCTTTTTCAGGGTCTTCTTTGACAACCTTAGAATTTGGGTCATAAGCCTGTGTTTGCAACCGAAGACCGCTCATAAATGCAGTCGCGACGGACCCTACTACTATTATGGGTTTTCCTGCGTTATCAACCGATTCAGTTTTTATCGCATTAAGAAACCCAATAGACATAATGGTGGACGCGTCGATGATAACTTTAGTCATAAAAAGACTAAAGTTTATGAACAGTGCGACCATAATCACCTTAGCTAAAAGTTTTTTTACATCGCCTCCATCCCCCAGTATCGTTTTGATAGCCATATACAGCAATATGAAAATAAAAATCATATTGGCAACATTAAGGATAATTTTGTATCCGGTGTCTATAACCCCAATAGATTTTATGTTGACTCCAAAATTTACCACAGTGAAAGATATCACCATCTCCAGAAGAGAAGCTGCGAGATTTACCAACATTCCTGACGCAAAATAAACAAGACTTGCTATCGATGCCATACCATAGCCAAGTGTCAGATTTAAAAACGAGGCGCCCCAACCTGTTCCGCCCGCAATCGGTTTAGGTGAGCCATCCACATCCGTTCCCGGAAGCGATCCTGTGGTTTTTACCTCTTCTATTACTTCACCCCCATTCTGCCCTTCAGTTTCCTGACTATCCTGAGTCTGTTGCGCCTCCGCCACATTTGACCCCAAAGGAATTCCAGAAAATGGCGCGGAAAAAGAAATCATCATAAAAGCCCCTATGAACGCGGTTATGAAAATGTAAGGTATGAATTTTTTCATTTTTTCTATTGCGAAGCTGTTTCAAGGACATTAATCTTTCCACAATCGTATATGGTCTCTTTTTTCACGACCTGAGGAGCGCAACTGAGCTCGTTCGCGCAGACAGTCTCGACTTTCTCAGTTGTTACGATCAGCTTCGCGGATTTTGAGCCGGCTGTCGAATAAATGGTGGTGAGACCTCTTGCGTTTTCAGCGTTTATTATTCCATCTCCACCCCATTTGTAAGTCGTCGTGGCGTAAAGTTTGTTCCACTCGCCCCACCCGACATAAGGCGCCCAACTCCAAACTACGACCCCTCCCTTTCTCGCCTCAGGCTGATTCGCCGAACATGTCCCCGCCGTGTCGTCTTTCGCCACAACGGCAAAACTTGGACATTGTGCCGTTCCGCTTACGGCGCCTTTTGTCGCGGTAAGCGTTGTTGCCTTCGTTCCGATCGGACTGTATCTCGCTTTTATAGATTTGCCGTCGATCGTATTGTTGTCTTTCATACTATCAGCGATTCCATCTCCGCTCCACTTATAGACGACAGGGACATCAAGCGGACCTCCTGCGATATAAGACCCCCACTCAACATCTCCTCCTGTGCGAGCCGACTCCGTCATTGCCATACAAGTCGCCGTTATCGGCATTGCATTGGCTTGAGCTTCGAGATCGCTCGCCGTTCCTTCATACCCCTGATCCGAGCTCATCGAGGACAAGCCTTTTTCCAAAACTGTTTTTACCAACTGCTGAACCAACGCCCCGACAATCTTATCTATGTCGTCAGCAAGTTCCATTTGTCTCAAGCTTGAGCCGAGATGGTTTTCAAGCTGAGATTCGATTACTGTCCCAGGCGTTCTTATCGGTCCTCGTTTTACGCATTGTTTTGTTTCTTTGTCATATGCTAAACACTCTTGAAAAGAAAGAAAGCCCTTACCCCAGCCAAGTTTTTTATCTTCCATATCTTGTCCCTGTCTTACTCTCTTATCCAATTCGGCTTGAACACTCAAAAAACTGCTCATAGGATTCGCATTGGGATTGGTGCTTATTTCAAACCATCCTTTCCATCCACCTTCTTTGAAAGTGCCTGTCACGAAATTATCAACATTTTTAATAATACCAGTCAAGGTACACTTTTTCTGCCGTTTAAAATTGCCCGTGCCTATACTCAGGGCGATTTTGATGTTTAGCTTGAACGGATCGCAAACCCAGCCCCATTCCGTGCCGTTGATGAATTCCCCGGCAATCTCGTCTCCAACTCCGAGAAGAAATTTCTGCGGATCGGTAATAAATGACGGTCCTCCTTCAAATCCATTGTTTATCCACTCCACTATGCTGTCCGTGATATGAGCGAGCAAGGTTTTCATAGTCAGAATGTAAATTCCGTTCCAGCTTAACCACGGCATTGTATGTCCGAAAATTGTCATCCCGACAAATTTTCTGCGCATATCGCTATCTGAAGTAGGTACAATAGGACCGCCTGTTTCTTCCGTGTTAATAATTAAAGAAGTGCCAACATCACCGACACCAAAAACCGCATAAGCTTTACTTATTGCTAGACTAGAAAAAGAAAGAGTTATTATTACAGGAATAATCACCACATAAGAAAGTATTTTTTTGTTTCTTAAAAAAAATTTCATATATTATTCAAACGATAACCTGGCTCGTCTTTGGAATAAGTTATGTTATTTTCAGACAGATACTTGAATACCGCGCCTAAAAGCGGTTTTTCATTAGCCTCCGCCTCTGTTTGCCTCTGCATTCCAACCATTGCCACCACAGGGTCGGTTGACAGCATACTTATCTCTCTGAGTCCGTCGGAATTTGCCATGTAATTATTCAAAATTTTCAGATGATTATCCGCTAGTTTTTCCGGCACTGACAATCCGGACATTTCCTTAGTCATCTTTTTATAATTATCCGAAATTCTGACAAGTCCTTTAATAAGCTCTGGGTCAACAAGACTTGCTTTTGTCCCGCCGTCTTTTGACATCGGGTCTTGAAGAAATATCTTTTCGTATTTAGCCCGAATTGAAGCCAAAGAGTTCCCATATTCCTTTAGCAAAATCTTATTATCAGAAGGAAAAGTTTTTAGGTCTTTGAGAAAATAGTATTGGACAGTTTTCCTGTTTTTAATTTCCTCGGCGACCAGATTATTTGCCGTGGCGTTTATCGTTTCTTCGTTCAGATTTCCGGATTGCTTGAGGCTTATGTATTCGGCAAAAAGCTTTTTGCTTATTATTGCCGTTTCAGTGTCGGGGGCGTATTGGCTGTTTAAAAATCCATTTCCACTGGAACCTTTATCCAAAGCTGCCGTGTCAATCATCTTCATTCTTTTTTTAACTTCTTCCGCGTCAGATACACCGTCGTCATTAGTGTCTTTCTTATGAGTGTCCAATCCCCAAAGAGTTTCCTCCCAATCCTTCAAGCCATCGCCATCGGAATCAAGAACTAAGGCTTCGCTCGGACTTTTAACAATTTTAACCTCGGTAACTTTTTTAACACTTGTGTCTGTTTTTGATTTTAACAACAAGAAAATCGCCCCACCGATTGCAAGGAAAGAGAAAAATAATAAAATTATTTTTTTAGATCGCGATTTCAAATTATTCAAATGAAACTTACTGGAATTATACCAAAGAAAAAATTTGTTAGATAGCAAGAACGAATGTTTTTTGTGGATAAAAAGCCAATCTTCGCTATCCTGTTTTTGTTTAATGTTTATTGATATAATAGACCTCTTTCAAAAGTCCCCTTCCTCTAGTAAAATAGAAGTATGCATAA
>CAYIIG010000023.1:0-9646 GCA_964363425.1 uncultured Candidatus Saccharibacteria bacterium
CGGGGTATGATTGGATATTGAAACAATACGAAAGAGTTTTTTAGGGATGGTATAAAGAGGTAAAAAAAGAAGTGGAAGTTAAGCAAGAAACAGTAGAATCTGAGATAAAAATACTGGAAGAAAAACAACAAGCGGAGGGAGCTGAGCCGACTAAAGAAGAAAAAGATGTCAAGAGCGAGGAAAAGATATGGGGTAAAACGCTAGATGAGGTTTGGAGAGTGGAAGGTTTAATGGAAAATATAGAAAAAAATACATTCTCGGAAGAAAAGATAAAAGATATTGTAGTAAAATTTTTAAGATATAATCATAAAGGTCTTGGTAAGATAAAAAACAAAAAATTAAAAGCAGATATTGTTAGACAAGCTATAGAGGATGTTAAGATAATGATAAAAACTGGCGAAGTTGTAACTGATGAGAATATAAAAGCAAAAGCAAAAGAAGTGTTTGATCGCATGGCAAGTAATTATTTTAAAGAAAATAAATTAAAACTATGACAATGACAAAAGACACGGTAAAAGCGGATTTTCAGAAACTTATTCAAGATATGGATAAGACGAATGAGGACGCGAAAAAAGTCTTGCAAGAAGCGGACAGAAAAATAGCCGAAGCGGATTTGCAATATGCTAAAATGCTAATTAAGGAAGAAATAGACGATCTTAAAATCGCAAAGCAAATTTTGGAAAAGAATAAGTAAATCATCACTTGGAGGCGAGACCTCCAAGTCAGGTATGAAAAATCAAAATTTGATAATAGATACGCACGCACATATTAATTTCAACGATTTTAAGGGTGATTCAAAGGATGTTATAAAGAGAGCATTGGATAGCGATGTTTGGATGATCAATGTCGGCGCGGAGAAGATTACTTCCGAGCGAGCGATGAATATCGCGGAAGAATACAAAGAAGGGGTCTATGCGGCGGTCGGATTGCACCCGAGTCATTTGGTTGAACAAGATGTAGAGTATGAAGAAAACGGCGAACCTGTGAAATACAGATCAAAACCTGAGGAATTTGACTATGATTTTTATTTGAATCTCGCCAAGAATGAAAAAGTTGTCGGGATAGGAGAATGTGGACTTGATTATTATCATAGTCCGCAATCTGAAATCTCCCGCCCGCAACGCCAGAGCGTAGCGACGGCGGGCGCGGCAAATCTAAAAAATAAAAACTGGAAAGAAAAGCAGAAAGAGGTTTTCGCGAAGCATTTGAAATTAGCAAAGGAGGTGAACAAGCCGATTATTATACATTGTCGCGAGGCGCACGATGATTTGTTGGAAATTCTCCGCGCGGAAGCGAAGCTTCCGCGCGGAGTGATGCATTTTTTTACAGGAACGCTTGAGCAGGCGAAAAAATACATTGAGTTTGGTTTTCATGTTTCTTTTTCCGGAGTGATCACTTTTCCGCCAAGGAGGGGTGAAATTGTCGGCGCTTACGATGAAATAATCAAGAGTATTCCGCTCGATAGAATTTTAGCGGAAACGGATTGTCCATATGTCGCCCCTGTCCCGCATCGCGGAAAAAGAAATGAGCCTGCGTATGTGAAATACATTGTTAAAAAAATCGCTGAAATAAAAGGTGTGCCATTTGAGAAAGTTGCGGAACAGACGACCAAAAATGCTCGTGAATTGTTCGGTATTTAAATACTTAACGCTTCGATTTCTATATTTCCCGCCGTAACCGACATCCGATGTCGGTTTGCGCTAGGACTTTATCATTATCAAAAGCATTTTGAATTTTGTTAACGCTTTTACTGAATGAGGTTCGCCTGCAGGCATAATTATCATTTCGCTATTTTTAAGATTATGAATTTTACCCGAAAGCTTAATTTCGGTCTCGCCCTCCAAGCCTTGAATAATCGCGTCATAAGGGGCGGTGTGTTCACTCAGTCCTTCTCCCTCGTCAAAGGCGAATGCAGTGATGCTTCCATTCGGTTTTTTAACCACTTCTCGGCTCACCACCGAACCCGATTGATAATTTATCAGATTGATAATTTGCACCACCTGAGAGTTTAAACTTTTTGCATTTTTGTTTTCCATAATTTTTTAATCGTCGTTTGTTGTGGAACGGACATAGTATAACATATTAGTAAAATTCTGATTTTGCATTTCGTAATTCGGGGTATTAAAGATTGCAAAATTATTTTTAAGTTCTACAATGTAATTGGGGTTATTTGAAAGTATCATCTAAGATTAAATCAATCTATTAGGGAGCGAACTATTCAGGCATATTTCGGTATGTCATTGTAGCACCCACCTGGCTTATGCTAGGGTGATACTTCGCAGATAGCCCCTCAGAGGATGCCCGTTCCATTTTTATCGGAGCGGGTTTCTTGTTTTTCTAGTATAATGGTAAAATGTTGAAAACGCCTCTTTTTATTCGAAACTTCATAATGATTGCGGTCATCGCCACGCTTCATTTTTCGGCGCTTCAATTTTATTTGTATTGGAGATTGTGGTGGTTTGATATTTTGACTCATTTCCTGGGCGGTTTGTGGGTGGCGATGTCTTTCTTGTGGCTGTTTTTTCAGTTTGGATTTGTAAACATAATAAAGAACGGCAAAAATAATAATCTAAAAGTCGCTTTGCTGTCTTCTTTTGCCGTCGGGACGGCGTGGGAAGTTTTTGAATATTATTTCGGGATAACCTTTGTCAACGCGCCGAATTACGCGACTGATACGATTATGGATATTTCTTTTGGCTTAATCGGAGGTTTAGTGGCGTATTATTTCTTTGTTTTTAAAGGGTATCATAAGAGAGTTTCAGGTAATGAAGATAGTGAATGATAAAATGGCAAAATTAAATCTTACATTTTATGGCGGAACGGACGGTGTTACAGGGGCGAATTTTTTGCTTGAAAAAAAACCGTCTGTGGATGGCGGTGATGATGGTGTGAAAATCCTCATTGACTGCGGAATGATCCAAGGTTCGAAATTCGTGGAAAATCTCAATCGTTCTGAGTTTAAATACGACCCATCCTCGATTGATTATTTGTTGGTTACACATTCGCATATTGACCATATCGGCAGGATTCCCAAGCTTGTTCGTGATGGTTTTAAAGGAATGATATTGAGTACGCCGGAAACCAAGGAATTATCGCGTCTTATGCTTGAAGACGCTTTGAAAATACTTGAGGAAGAAGCGCGAAAGGACGGACAACTTCCGCTTTATGAAAAGAAAGATGTGGAGAAATCTTTGTCCTTATGGAATTCGTTACCTTATCATACCTCCCGCGAAATTGAGGGCGGTTTTAACATTTATTTTAAAGATTCCGGACATATCTTAGGTTCGGTAATGATAGAAATCACTTATAACGGTAAAAAAATAGTTTTTACCGGCGACTTGGGCAATTCACCTTCGCCTCTTTTGAAAGACACGGAGAGTGTTGCAGAGGCGGATTATATGGTTATGGAAAGTGTTTATGGCGACAGGAATCACGAGCAAAAAGACGAAAGACAAAACAGGCTGAAAAATATCATCAAAAACGCTTTGGAGAAAAAATCGACTTTGATTATTCCCGCTTTTTCTCTTGAGAGAACGCAGGTGATTCTCCATGAAATGAATGATATCCTTGAAAAGGGCGATGTTGCCAATCTACCGGTCTTCATAGATTCTCCGCTTGCTTCCAAGGTGACGGAAGTTTACAAAAAATACGCAATGGATGATTTTAACGAAACTGTCAAAGCTGAAATCAGGGCAGGTGACGATGTTTTTGATTTTTACCGTCTTAAATTCACAACCAGAATGGAGGATTCGGACAATATCAGAAGGACGCCCAACCCGAAAATAATTATCGCAGGCTCTGGAATGTCGCACGGAGGAAGAATCATTCAGCACGAAAAAAATCATCTCTCCGACTCGAACACGGTATTGCTTCTTGTCGGTTATCAAGCGGTCGGGAGTCTCGGCAGGCAATTGGAGGACGGAGCGAAAAAGGTTAATATATTCGGCGAAATTGTCATTGTTCGCGCAAAAATTGAAAAAATAAACGGCTACTCTTCACACAAAGATTCGGACAATCTCGTCAAGTTTGTCGAGACCGCCACAGTCGCCAGTAATTTAAAAAAGATATTTGTCGTTATGGGCGAGCTCAAATCGTCTTTGTTTTTAGTCCAAAGATTACGCGATGAGCTCGGTGTCGATGCTGTTCACCCTAAAGTTGGAAGCGATGTCGAACTTGAATTTTGACAACATTGACAATAAAAGGATGTCAGACATCCTTTTTATCCCAAATTACACCATTTCCAAAAAAATCCTGTTGTAATTGTTGTTTTGAAAAAAACTTAACTTTTGTTAGAATACTAGAGTGTAATTGAATATGAGTATTCATACAAAAAGCACCTCACGGTGCTTTAGTATTTTCCCATCATGGAATGATACTGAAATAAATATATCATACGGTGAAGTTTTTGAATAATTTTTGTTTAGCTTCTTGCATTTTTTTACCACACTCGTTGTCGGATTCTTTTCTGGAAATCTTTTCTATTTCTAATCATTGTTCAACGCGAAACTTCATCTTGCCGACTTCTTCTAAAATACTCAGGGTCGCTTCAACGGAAGAATTTCCCGTGTTTTTCAATATGACCTTTTTATTGTATTTGTTAACCAATGGTGTTAAAAATTCATCTCCCCACGAAGGAGCGAAAGTTATAACCCCCTCAAAATCAATCTCTATATTCTCATCGCTTGAAACTTCTCGCAGAGAAGGTCCGAATGCGGCAAAAGCTTCTTTTCCCGCTTGGCGGGAAGTAAGAGTGGTGCCGAATTTTTTTAGAGCTATTTTCATATTTATATTTTAAGTTAAAAAGCAGGGTTAAAAAGTAAGCGAGGCGAGACACCCTCGAAAATATCTTTGTGCTTGATTGATACGCAGATCTTCCGAGTCGCCTTTCTTTAATTCCAATTGGGCGTTTCCCGACTGGAAAAAAAGCCCCGATAAACTTTTGGTCACGACCCGTCTGACAAACTTTAAGCCGTTTCCCCTTTCTTCCGGAGCTCTCCCTGAAACAATTTCAGTAAAAGCGACTTTTAGCGCTTGGCGGTCGTCTATGAGCTCCGGTCTGACCCGTTTTAGCGTTTGTAAAATTCCTTGACCGCGATCAGCAAGCACGACCTGTCTTTTGTTTATGTCATAACCGAAAAATATTCCTGGAACATCCGGCCAATTTCCCAAGTTATGTCCAAAAGAATTATCTCCGATTTCTCCGGCAATGGCAACAACGAGCGGAAAAATTTTTCTGACTTCTTCATTGTCAACCGCGCCAAGCTGATCCTGCATCTTTGAAAGCCGAGCTTGAAATATAGAACTGTCTTTGCAATAAAAATGAGCGGGGATTTCTTCTCCGGAGGAGATCCAGTCTGTCGCCAATTTTAACAAATCGCTCAAATAAATTTTCACAGCTTTTTTGGAATAATATCGATACCCGGCGGGGGTATTTCTTATTGACGAAAAACGCCCACTTTCGTCCCAGCGTCTCAGTGTGTCAACGGAGACACCTAAAACCGTGGCGGCATCGCCTATTTGCATTAAATCAGGGTCCATATAATTAAATACATTTACAAAAAAAGTGTAGCATAAGACAATAACCTATGCAAGAAAACGGACAACCTATGTAGAATTTAAACAACCTATGCATTTTTAGCGACAATCTATGAAACAGGTCGCAAATTTAACCATTTTGTTTTCAGTCTCTCCAAATTTTTCTTTTATTTTCCAGCGAGATGGCGGACAGATTCATATATTAACAGGCGAAATAAAGATTTCTAATCAGCCAAAAGCTACATCCGATGTAGCTTTTGGCTGATTAAGAACATAATTCCCGTGAGACTATTTCGCCTTGTGTTTTTCCGCGAAAAAATTTGCGGGTATTTTTAGGGAGGTGTATAATTTATAAAAATAAATAAGATACAGTGGAGTCTTTTTGTTTAGTTCGTGGACTTGGACGTTTCGTTTCCAATTTGACGACCCCGTGTCCCACTCTTCGTTAAAAGCTACGGCAGGACAAAACGCGAGGATGACAGAGGAGGTGGGAACTTGAACTCGGTTGCCTTGTTTCCAAGTCAATTTACACTATTTTCGGTGTCTTTTTATATGATTGAACCGTCGACCTTTCGGTGTCATTTTAGATGATTTGATGCGAGTATCTGTTCACGCCTCCTTTTTTATTCTTGTCTCTTCTCTGTCATCCTCGCGAACGCGGGGATCCAGTCTGGATTACCAATGAGATGGATTCCCATTTCCACGGGAATGACAGAAAGAGGTGTGAGCACTTACTGATGCGAGTATTTACAAAAATGGGGCAAGTGGTAGTATTGGGGTTATGAAAAGGAAATACAAATCACACATTCCGCACAATCATAGAGCATGACGAGAAGGGTTTGTTTCATGGATATGTTCCGGCTCTTTCGGGTTGTCATACATTCGGCAAGACTATAGAAGAAACGCAAAAAAATCTAAAAGACGCCATATCAGTCTATGTTTCTAGCTTAATCGCGGACGGCGAAAAAATACCGGAAGACAACAGCTTTGAATCTTTTGAAACTGTCGTTGAAAAAGAATTAGAAAATTCTTATGCCTAAATTGCCTGTTGTAAAAAGCAAGGATATTGTTAAAGCATTGAAAGCTTTGGGATTTGCAGAGCATAGGTAAAGAAGCACAAGTCATTTGATGATGAAGCATAATGACGGCAGGCGAACAATCATACCGATGCATTCCAACAAAGATATTCCAAAAGGAACATTGGTGGGCATTCTTAAGGACATTCAAATTACGAAAGACGAGCTGATAAAATTTTTGTAAATAATCTTTTTTAGATTTGGATATTTCGTTTCCAAGTTGCTGATGGGCTGGATTCTTGCGTTAGATATTTATCGCTGAAAGTCAATGAACATTTTTATTTCCAAAAAAATAATGGTTTTGGCGGTTGGGGTTGTGGCGGTTTTGCTGGTTTCCTATAACTTCACCGTTCAGACAAAAGAGCCGACACGAGTGTCGTGCGCGTCGACGGCGTCTGTCGTTTCTGTTGATAAGAAAACGGTTGAATATGGAAAAAACGGTTTGAAAAATGAAACTGATGAAATCGTGAAAGTGGCGCGCGTTATTGACGGTGACACTATTGAAATTGAAGGAGGGGAACGGGTTCGTTATATAGGCATAGACACGCCGGAAACGGTTGATCCGCGTAAAACGGTTCAGTGTTTCGGCGTTGAGGCATCAAAGAAAAATAAAGAGCTTGTGGAAGGAAAGATGGTTCGTTTGGAGAAGGACATTACCGATAGAGATAAATACAACAGATTGTTGAGGTATGTATGGCTTGGCGACACGCTTGTAAATCTAGCTCTGGTTCAAGGCGGATTTGCTCATTCGTATTCCTATCCACCGGACATAAAGTATCAAGATAAATTTGTTGTGGCGGAAAAACAAGCTCGCGAGGCGAAACTCGGTTTATGGAGTGGTTGCGGTTTAGAATCTTCCGCAAAACCACTTTTGCAATCGCAAATGCAGTCCTCAACATCGGCTCAAAAATCCGGAAGCGACTGTTCCATCAAAGGAAACATTAGCGTGTCCGGTGAAAAAATTTATCATATTTTCGGATGCGGGTCGTATGCAAAAACACGAATCGACGAACAGCGCGGTGAACGCTGGTTTTGCTCAGAGACGGAAGCCAAATCCGCTGGCTGGCGCAAAGCCGGAAATTGCCAGTGATCCGGAGTATAAAAATTTGACATTGCTTTTCATTTTGCTAGTATATTGAGATAAGCTTACTCAAAGCTTTTTTAATTTCTAAGTTTGTTTATTTTTAAAAAATGGCGAGATCACTCAAAAAAGGTCCATATGTCGACGAAAAACTTCTAAAGAAAATAGAAGGTAAAAGACCTATTGAAACCGGGCTTATTAAGACATGGGCGAGAAGAAGCCAGATATCTCCGGAGATGATCGGTTTTTCGTTTGGAGTGCATAACGGCAGACAGCATTTGGAAGTTTTGGTGACGGAAGAAATGGTGGGACACAGACTTGGCGAATTCTCTCACACTAAAAAATTCTTGAGACACGGAGGAAAGATGCAGAAAGAGCTTGACCAGAAAAAGAAAGAAGCGGAAATTACCGCCGCAAAATCAGCAAAAACTGCCGTTGAAACCAAGAAATAATTTATGATAATCGCTAAACTCAACAATTATAGGCAGTCACCAAGAAAAGTCAGACTTATCGCCAATCTAGTGAAAGGTAAGAAAGTCGAGGATGCTTTGAGTATATTGGATTTTGCGGTCAAGAGAGCTTCATCGCCTTTAAAAACTTTGATTGAATCAGCTATTTCAAACGCCAAAAATAATTTTAACTTGGACAAAGAATCGCTTTTCATCAAAGAATTCAGAGTTGATGTCGGCGCAATTTTATACAGAAGAATGCCCCGCGCGCGCGGAACAGCTTATCCTATAAGAAAAAGGACAAGTCATATTTTAGTTGAGCTAGAGCCGAGAGAGATTAAGAATAAGAAAGTGAGATTTTCAAAATCAGAGAATGGCAAAACCGTGAAGAAGGGGGATAAGTCCGCAGATATTAAATAATTATTATGACACACATAGTTCACCCATATGCTCATAGGCTTGGAATTTTAAGAGATTGGAAATCTCGCTGGTTTTCCGATGACAAAAAATACAGAGAGTTTTTGAAAGGAGATATTTTGCTCCGCGAATACTTGGAAAAGAAACTGAGAGCGTTTTTCGTAAGCTCGATTGAGATGGAGAGAAACGAGAAGGCGTTCAGGCTGATTATAAAGACCGCGAGACCTGGTATGATAATCGGCAGAAGCGGAGAGGGAGCGGAAAAACTTCGTAAAGAGATTATAAAATTTATGAGCAAGAGAAATTTACCGCTCGGTAAAGATTTTAAATTGGATATTGAAGAGGTAAGATCGCCAGAATCAAATGCCGCAATAGTCGCGGATATGATTGCTGAAGGACTTGAGAAAAGAATGCCTTTCAGGAGAGTGATGAAGCAGACTATCGACAAAGTGATGGCGAATCGCGATGTCAAAGGTGTTAGGATTTTCTTGGGAGGCAGACTTGGTGGAGCGGAAATGGCGCGAAACGAAGATTTGAAAAAAGGACGAATTCCTCTGCAGACACTTCGAGCCGACATTGATTACGCGCGAGAAAAAGCCCATATGACTTACGGGGATATTGGCATCAAGGTTTGGATATACAAAGGCGATATTTTCGCCGACAAAGTCAGTCCGAAAAAATAATTTTTTAACAATACCAAAATGTTATTCCCAAAAAAAGTAAAATACAGGAAGTCTCATACGAGACGCGAGCATCCAGACAAAGTCGGCAATGAAACTCGCGGGACTTATGTCGCTTTCGGATCTTTCGGACTCAAGGCCATTACGGCGGGCAGAATCAAGGCCAATACTATCGAGGCGGCCAGAAAAGCTATGGCGCGCTCGGTAAGTAAGACCGGCAAGATGTGGACGCGAATTTTTCCCGACAAACCTTATACTCAAAAGCCGGCCGAAGTAAAGATGGGCAAAGGCAAGGGGGATTTGGCGGGGTATGAGGCCATTGTGAGACCGGGGAGAATAATGTTTGAAATAGACGGAGTGGACGAAGTGGTTGCGAGAGAGGATTAAAGAAAAGCAGGAAAAAAGCTT
>CAYIIG010000024.1:0-9003 GCA_964363425.1 uncultured Candidatus Saccharibacteria bacterium
CGACCCTTGCGGGTCGCCTTTAATTGTAGCGCATTGCATTTCGTAATTCAAAGAATGTTCGGTTAAAACTCTAATTTTTTGAGATTGGCTTGTATACCCATCAGCTAATTTTTTATCAAAAGATAGATTCATAAAGGTATGCGCAATTATTGAGAGTCTTCAACTTGGACATTTCGTTTCCAAGTAAAAAATTAAGTATTATTTCCGAGATGTTTTCAACTCCTCGCTCTTGGAAGCGGTGTTTCGAGTCGTGTCTTCGATTTTATAATAGCCGACAAAAATCAGTATGCTGAAACTAAAAGCGATGATCGCCATAAATCCGAAAGAAAATTTTAGAAAATTTTTATTTATCATTGCTTGAATTATAACCCGCAATTTCCACTTTTCAAAATCAATCAATTATCTAAATAAAATGTTTTTTTGATAAAACTGAAACCATGGGATGGTAAGCTGAACAGGTTTCGGATAAAACCGCGCGAATGGACTTGACTTGATACCGTCGCTACGACTTGAGTGGAAGAAGAAATTATTTTGTTATTTTCGGAAACCGTGATTTCTTTATTTTCCGTGATTGATTTTTTGGAAGAAATAACCTGCGCCCCATCGACTTGACGGCTTGAGCTACTTTTAGAAATTGGGATAGTTTTATCGCCAACCGAAGATTTGCCTTCCGTGGCGATAAATTCTCTTATCTTTTTCACGACAGGATCATTGTCCAAGTCTGAGAAATTTATGGCGAAAGTCGATGATGACGAGCTTCCTTCACCGCCGTAAACAAACGAGCTTATCTCTTTTTGAGAAGGATTTAAGAAAAAAACCTTTCCGCCTTGAGCCAAACTTAATTTCATATACTCATCGGGAACAGTAATCTTTTTGTTCGGACCGACTATCGTGTCTTGGGGGAAAATAAATTTTCCGCGGTCGTTCGAGATAAACCAGCCGTTAAGATTGATTTCAAAAATTCCTTTGTTCCATATTTCCACCGAATCGACGGAGATATTTGAAATGGCGACTGACGGATTGACCACTTTCACACTTGTCCTGGAAACGGCGGAAAGATCGGAGAGCGACGTGTTCAGCGCAACGATATAATCTCCGGCAAATTTGTAAGTGTGAGAAATTTTCCTGCCTTCCGCAGAAGAGCCATCGCCGAAAGACCAGATGAATTTAACACTCTGTCCTTCTAAACTTTTTGGAATAATAGCCTCGCCACTAAAAATAACAGGCGTTCCGGAATAAGCTAGGCGGTCACGACCAGAAATTACCTCAAAACGACTTAATGATTTTGAAGACAGACTTAATTCCTCCGGACTTGAATGGGTAGAAATAAAAGACGGAGAACCCAAACTCGAAATATCTGAAGAGACTGATGATGATTGACTTGATGAACTTTCGGAAGAAATAGATGAGCTTCCACCCGAACCACCGAAATAGTTTGAGTCAATCGTGATAATGTGAGGCGAAAGCTCTTGAGGTTTTTCAACGCCAAACATAGTCACTTTTATCTTATAATCACCATCAGGAACCACCTCGGCTTTATCCGTTCCGCTCGTCTTCCCATCAAAAGGTCTAGTGACCGATGAAACCTCCGTTGTTGTATAATAATGTCTAACCCTCTTTTTTGTATCGCAAACTAAATCATCTACGCGACATATGTCTATACCGTTGAATTTTACCAGAACATCGGTATTTATCTCAATATCAACCACATCACCTCGCGATGGATTGAGCTTGACGCTCTCTTCTTTTCCATTCAATTTATAATTATCGACTTTCGGTTCGGTGGCAAAAGCTATTGTTGAGAATGAGAAAAAGGCAAAGGTTAGAGCAAAGGTCACTATTTTAAATTTCATGATTTCATTTTTTAAATAATTTATAATGGTACTTTGAATTACTGAATATTCTTTTCTGTCATTCCCGCACAGGCGGGAATCCAGACCCTCGGTGGTTATACTCTGGATCCCCGCCTGCGCGGGGACGACAATTCTGGATTTCGTAATTCAAAGTTAATACCCATAAGTCAGCTCGTCCACCATCTTTCCTTCACTGTCATACAGAGTAATCGTTTCTCTATCTTTGCTCCATAACTCCCACGGAGAATTCAAAAAGACCCTCCACTTTTTTTCAAAAAAATCTTTGTCCGCCAAATGATTCACGATGCACGAATTGTAATTGTAATTCTTCTTGAGAAATTCTTTGCATTGATAGCTCAGATTGCCTGCATTGTCGACATAGCCTGTAAACGGCTCTTTGTTTATGTAAACAACGCTTTTAAATTCGGGAGTATGACAAGAACTCATTCTGCTCACGAATTTATAACAGACATCGTCCAATGAATCGACCTCTTTTTCATCCATCGGAGATGGGCAATTCGTATTGAGAGATGGCTTATAATTGTAATCTTCACTCTCTTGAATATAGCCACTGCAAATATTCTCTCTAAAGCTTGTCTTCACTCCAAAAGGCACGCCTGTCGTGATTATCGCCTCGTCTTTAGGGTTGAGAATAATATCTTCCTGAGGATTGATTCCATTCGGAATGAAAATCAAAGCCCCTTTGGGAATCGTAACCTTATTTGAAGTTCCTTTGGCTTGTTTGTCGTTGACTGGGTAATATTTTTTGTCTTTGCCGTTTTTAAGCGACCATCCTGTGATGTTTATCCGTTCATTGTCGCTGACATTTTTCAAAGTAATATATTCATATCGAGGATAATCTTCGCTTGGGCCATTGCCACGCCCTATCTTTATCAAATCTTTCCATTTCGAGACTTTGCCGTTTGCGAGACTTTGGGATTCAGATTGCCCTCCGACAACCGAAGACTTCGAACCAGTGTCGCCACTCCCGCCGGTTTTATTATTATTCAAAAGACCAAATCCAGATCGGCTTATAAACCAAAGTGACAAAATTATTATTATAATCCATTTCAAATCTCCGACCGGATTGCTTTTGACTTCTTCTTTCGCCATAATTTTAAATATGATACACAAAATCGCTTAAATGCGCCAACGACGCGTTTAAGTATTCGGCAATCAATCTCAACCTTTTTTAATAAAACTGCAAACAGAGCCTGTCCGTTAAATCTTTTGCGCCGTCGCAACTTATAAGATAAGATACCATTGATGGAACAGAGCAAAGATAAAAATCTAAACGCCGACACATCCGCAAAAGAAGTTGGAGCGACCTCCGAAGCGCGACCTGTTCGCACTTTTATTGATGATATCGCCAGACTGAAGCGGGAGAACAAATTAACACAAAAAGATATTTCCCAAATCAGCCCGAATATAATAGATAAAATCCGCCAAATCAACGAAACAAGAAACAAAGAAGAAAATTCGGATGATTTCTACCAAAAATCAATAAGGCAAGAGGCGGACACGAAAAAACAAGAGGATAAACAATTTACACAAGGCATTCCTTCTTTATCATCACCGTCTAAAGACGGGACCAAACCAAAAATTAGCCGTCTCGAAGAAATAACGCGAAACATTGAATCTAAGTATTTTTCAGAGAAAATAGAACGCCCAAAACCAACCGTTGTCGCGCCACAAGAAACAATCAAGCCAAAAATAAGTGAAATAAAAATAGTCGCGGATAAACCCGAAGAAAAGAAAGAGGAGACTATGGATGAAAAAATAGAAGCCAAAAAAGAAACGCTTAAAAAAGCGGTATTGGCGACTCAGAAAGAAGAAGAGAGCCTAAAAACAAGAGAAGTGGAAATTGAAAAAGAAAAAGGCCAAATCGAAATGGAAAACAAATCGAGAAGAGATCTCGAGGTGGAAACTGAAAGGCAAGAAAATGAATTGCGAAAACAAAAAAACGAGGCGGAAAATGCCAAGGGGAGACAAGATTTGGAGAAAAAGCGACAATCTAAAGAAGACGAGAGACAGCGAATAGAAATGGGTCGATGGAACGCGGACCAAAACATCGCAAATCTCGAGAAGCAAATTGAAGACATAAAAAAACAAGAATCGCTCCTTGAGGAAAAAGAGGCGCGCAATGAAACTGAGATTCAAAAACTTGAGAAGAAACAACTCGCAATCCGCGCGGAAACTGAAAAGTTGGAAATCATTAAGAAACTCGCTGATACAAAAAAAATGCAAGCCGAACTTGAAACCGAATGGAAAGATATTTCTAATAAAATAACGGAGGCGAGAGACAAGAAAACCGCGATTAACAAAAGAAAAAATATCATCGAAACAGAAATTCAAACCCTGGAAATGCAAGAACATAAGGCCACAGACGCGACGGAGATCCACAAGACCGAAGAGAATCGTTGGAAGAAAGACAGGGAGCTTCGTCGCTTGGAAGAAGAAAATCTGATTGCCGAGGAAAAAGAGTCTTCCCTTGAAGAATCTTTAATCAAAATTGAGACCAAATCTCGGGAAGTGCTTCATATAGAAAAAGAAATGCTGGACAAAGCGACTGAAGTTGATAGGATTATCTCCTCCTCGTAACAAGATAGGACTTACGCAGTCGGCGCATTTCTTCGTTGCTTCGCTCGTTTGCTCCCGCGTAGTATAATAATACAACTTGGTCGCAAGCCTCGCTTGCTCCTCGAACTGCATCCAACTGCGTAAGTCCTACAAGATATAAAAAACGCAAAACAGCCTTAAAAAAATAAAATATGTTTGAATACAATGAAATTGTGGAAAGAAAATTTATCACTCTCGACGGCGCTCCTTATGAGGTCGTAAGTTCTCATGTCTTCAGAAAACAGCAGAGAAAGCCCGTCAATGCCACGAAGCTCAGAAACTTGATCACCGGAAAAATAACAGAAAGATCGTTCCATCAATCGGAGAAAGTTGAAGAAGCTGAAATCGTCTCGAGAGAGATAAAATATCTTTACTCCAACAAAGGCGAACATTGGTTTTCTGAGACCAACGATCCGAGCAATAGATTCAAACTTGAAGCCGATATGATTGGCGCTCAAGGCAAATTTTTAAAGCAAAATTCCATTGTCAAAGCTTTGGTATTTAATGACAATATTATCGGACTTAAACTGCCCATAAAAGTAGACTTGAAAGTGACCGATGCTCCGCCGGCAGTCAAAGGAGACACTGTTACGGGCGGATCAAAACAAATCACACTGGAAACAGGAGCTATAATCAACGGCCCGTTATTTATAAATGAAGGAGATGTGATAAGAATTAATACGGAAACTGAAGAATACGCGGAGAGAGTTTAAAAGCCGGCTTTTAGAGCCTATCCGCCTATCTCATACCTCGGCAGAATCTTCAAATTTCGAGCGAAAATCATACAATCTGACTTTGAAATGCGAAATGCATCAGTTTATCATTCTCTCTCCCCCCTCTGTCATTCCCGCCTGCGCGGAAATGACAGAGGGAAAAAGAGCCTGCCTTCGTACTTGATGCGGGGAATTACAGAAAAGAGAGTTTCGCAATTCAAAGTATTATAACAACTTTAATAGTTTTAAACTCGCCGTATAATCAGTTTTTTCAATCTTCGCGCCATTTGGATATGGTTCGACATTCAATAATTTAATAATGTAGCCTTCGATGACTTTAAAATTAGAATTTTCATTGCTTGTCCCCGCACCAAGAATTAAATCTATTTTTTGGGAATTGTTTTTCTGATAATCAACATTAAGAACCATCTTCACCTGCCCCGCCCAAAAGCATTGTACATTTGATAGGCATCTCGAATCCTCTGAAATATCTACAAACTTAATTTTCATTTTTTCTTTCTCAAGATAAGCGGTCTGTCCTATCTTAAGATTAAAACCTTCATCTAACCTAACAATGGTCGGATTGACACCTATAATCTCAGGATTTACTTTGAGATGGGCAACAAAGATAAGGCAAGCGAATAGCGCAACCGCCAAGACAATCAAGATATTTTTTAATTTCATATTCTTTTTTTCCTAAAATCTGAAAATTGCAAGTTAAAAAATTCTTGCCACCTAGCTTGCTACATAAGGCAAAAGCCCCATAAACCTCGCGCGCTTAACGGCTGTCGCTAGATTTCTTTGGTTCTTGGCTGTAACACCCGTCTTCTTTCTCGAAATCATTCTGGCGTGAGGATTAAGAAACTTCTTGAGGATGTCAGTATCCTTATAGTCTATGTGATTGATATTATTTTGTGAAAAAAAGCATTGTTTCATAAGTTTAGCTGTTTAGGTTGGTAGCTTATTAGCTTTTTAGGAAGAGGTTGTCTGAATTTTTCTCTTACCTAATAAGCTACCTCCTGATTATTTATTAAAATGGAATGTCTTCCGGATTTATTTCTCCTTCTGGGTATTCTATAGTGTCAATGTTTTCAGTTTTATTCAAGTTTTCTGATTTACCGCTTCCAGAGTTCGCGCCAGCTGTCGCTGTTTGACCTGAAAAACCGCTTCCACCCGCGCGAGGTCCAAACTGGACGCTATCAGCAACAATTTCCGTCCTATACTTCTTTGTGCCGTCCGTCGCATCCCAACTTCTTGTTTGCATTCTCCCTTCCACCAAAGCGTTTGCCCCTTTTTTAAGATACTGAGCGGATGTTTCCGCCTGCCTGCCGAAAACGACTATGCTGTGAAAGTCCGTATTTTCCTGCTTCACCCCTTCTTTATTTTTCCAAACCCTATTTGTCGCAAGACTGAATGTTGTCACCTTGATTCCCGAAGGAAGAGATTTCATCTCCGGATCTTTCGTCAAATTTCCTATCACAAAAGCTTTGTTTAAATACATAAATTATTCAATAATGAGCTTATTAATAGTCTTGTCTAAATCTTCTTCCGAGATTGGCGACTTTATTTCCTTTGTTTCTATTTTCTGTTCTTTATTGGTTTCTTCAACTTCGTTCTTGTCTTGAATGTCCGCCGTTTTTGCGAAAAAAATGGTACTTTCTCTGACTGTGTTTATCAAAATGTATCTCAAAATACTCTCATTCTCGTCAAAGAATTTCTTAATTTTGGCGATAGGCGTTTCTCCCGCATCGAATTTAATCCAACCAAAATAAGCCGTGTCAAACTTTCTTCTCATTCCACCGACGACTTTAGGCATGGTGTAAGCGAGATTGCGCAGTTTCGGGAAATCTTCGGAGATTATCGTCGCGCCCTCTTTAGCAAGAAAATTTTTAATATTATCGACTTCATTGGCTAGATTTTCAATGGCGACAGCGGGGATAATATGATACCCGACCTCGTAAATTTTCCCGAAGTTTTCTTTTTTTATATTCTCATCTTTTTTCTCCATATGTAAAAATAGGTTAGCACAGCCAACCCTTTTATGCAAATTATTTTTTAATCTTCAGGTATCATCCACTTGCGGTTGATTATTGAGGGGCAAGAGCCTGTCTAAAGTCTAACCGCAAATAACAGAATCTTCTGCGCACAGGCTTGTCTGCCAGAATTCTTAAATTTCTGCTGCAAAACACCCATCTTTCGTCGACATATCTCGATATGCCTCCTCAAGCTGAGTGTTTTTCGCAAGAAATTTGAGAATTCTGGCGAGACATTAGACTTTAGACAGGCTCTAAAAATGAAAACCTATTTACTGCCCGGCTATAACTTTCTTCTCTTCCGTCATCTTTCCATCCACCACATCCTTGAAATATTCGGTGATTGCCGCAGCAATAGGAACAGAAAGAAGCACTCCGAGAAATCCCGCCAACTTGTATCCTATAACAAGCGCTAAAATTACTAATATTGGGGAAACGCCTACGATTTTCTTCACTACGAGCGGATATATGAGATGATTTTCAAATTGCTGGATGATGAGGTAAAGACCAATAACAAGAACGCCTGCCGCCAATCCGCCGTCAGCAAAAGAAAGAAGGACTGCGGGAATCGCGGCTATTACCGGTCCAAAAAGGGGAATTATTTCAAAAAAAGCGGCAAAAACCGAGAGAAGAAGGGCGTTTTTAACTCCCAATATAGTCAGCCCCAAATAAAGTAAAACTCCGACAATCACGCCGAGGAGAATCTGTCCCTGCATCCAATATCCTATTTTTCTCTGTGATCTTTTCCAAAGACTGATGACATATTTTTCATCCTTGAGAGGGGTGATGACTTTCAAAAAATTAACCACTCCGTCCTCCTGAACAGCAAGATAGAAAGATAAGACAATAATAAGCACAAAGGAAAGAACGCCTCCGAACACAGCGCTCATCGTATTGACAAACCCACTTGAGAAATGAGACAAGATGCCTTGAAAATTCTTTATCAGATCCGCAAAACTTTCTTTCGTCGGTGAAATTTCTTTATTTATATTTTTATCTGCCGAGGTGTCGGAATTTTTCTGGCTTCCGAGCTTATTAAGACCTGAAGAAATTTCATCGGCTATTTCCTTGGATTGGATAATTCCCTGCGAAACATTTTGCGCGATTTTTTGAGATTGATCCGTTTTTTCTTTATTTAACGGATTCCAGACGGCGGATGAATCAAAATAACGCGGGAAAGCATTAGTAAAGCTGAGAGTTTCATTAAGAAGAGTCGGCACGAAGAAATAAAAAATCCCAATAAGCGCGCCGAAAAATCCGGCATAAATAATAATGACGGACGGCAGTCTTGCTATTCTCGCTTTTGAAGACCACACAACAAACGGCTCAATCGCGGAAGCTATCACGACAGAAGCGAGAACAACAAGGATGAGGTCGCTCATCAAATAAAGAAACCCGACAATAGCCAAAATAACGAGCGCTTTTATGATAGTCCCGGACTTTATATTGATTGAAAAATTTTTCTCGTCTTTGTTCATCGCTGTAATAATACCACTGAACTGATTTTTTCAACAGATGATAACCGTGTCTTGCTAATGAAAAACCCTGGGCTTACGCCACAGGGTATCCCGATCAGTCAAACAGCGAAGCTGTTTGACCTGATTCGAATACGAATCAGAAACTCACTCCATCCCCGCGCTTACGCGACGGGGTATTTGCGTGGAATAAAAAAGGGGTATCCGATAACAATTCGGAACAACCCTTTAATGAAATTGGAAACGAAACATCTTATACCATCCCTAAAAAACTCTTTCGCATTAGAACTGAAAAATGTATAATGGATTC
>CAYIIG010000025.1:0-8944 GCA_964363425.1 uncultured Candidatus Saccharibacteria bacterium
TAACCGAATCCTTCAAAGCTTTGGCGGCTCTGAATTTTGGAACTTTCATCGCTGGGACGGAGATCGCTTCTCCTGTTCGAGGATTTCTCGCTTGTCTCGCAGCTCTTTCTTTTACTGAGAAAATTCCGATTCCGGCGATTGATACCTCCTCACCCTTTTTTAAAGAATTGACGATTGAATCAAAAACCATATTCACTACTTGCTCCGCCTGAACTTTAGTCCCATTTAGTGTATTGTGCACCATTTCTACTAGTCCTTGTTTATTCATATAATTAAATTATTTATTTGAAACCTAATAAAAAATTCGACCTGATTACTTTTTCCTTCGTCCGACAGATGTTTTCTGAAGGACTTCAGCCTCGGAGTATTATATATTAAGCCGTTTTTTACGCAATACCTTATAAATTCGAAGCGCGAAGCACGAAATCCGAAACAAATTCAAAATAATAATGTTCAAAATTACAAACAAGTTTTGATATTTGAATTTAGAATTTAGATATTATTTCGAATTTCGATATTCGGACTTAGGATTTTATTTATTATCTAGCAAACTCTATAACTCTCGACTCTCTGATTACATTTACCTTGATTTCACCCGGGTATTTGAGCTCGTTTTCTATTCGGACGGCTATGTCTCTAGCCATTTTTTTTGCTTCAAGATCGGAAACTTCTTCAGGAATGACAAAAACTCTTATTTCTCTGCCGGCTTGCAAAGCATATGATTTCTCAACCCCTTTGAATGAATTAGTAATAGTTTCAAGCTCTTGCAGTCTTTTCAGGTAATTCTCGACAGAGTCTCTTCTTGCGCCAGGTCTTGAGCCGGAAATAGTGTCAGCAACTTGCACGATCACTGACTCCACTGTTTCATAAGGATATTCTTCGTGATGTGAATGCATCGCTTTTATTATTTCTTCGCTCGCTCCGAATTTCTGGAGTATCCTTTTACCTATGTCCACATGGGTTCCAGCGACTTCGTGGTCGACGGCTTTCCCAATGTCGTGAAGAAGAGCGCCCGCTTTAGCAATGGCGACATTGGCTTTAAGCTCCTCAGCAAGCATTCCGGCGATATGCGCCATCTCTATGGAGTGTTGCAAGACATTTTGTCCATAGCTTGTGCGGAAATAAAGTCTTCCCAGTATGGACACGATGCGCGGGTCGAGATTAAACACCCCGCATTCATACGCGGCTTCCTCACCTTTTTCTTTTATTATCTTGTTCACATCTTGCTTGGCTTTTTCCACCAACGATTCAATCTTTGCCGGCTGAATTCGCCCGTCCGCAATCAGGTTTTCAAGCGCCAATCTTGCGACTTGCCTTCTCACCGGATCAAAAGACGATATAATAATGGCGCCCGGAGTGTCGTCGACGATTACCTCTACTCCCGTTGCTCGTTCGAAAGCTTTGATATTTCGACCCTCCTTTCCGATGATCTTTCCTTTTATCTCGTCGGAAGGGATATTTACTGTAGTTGACATTATGTCTGACACGACGGAAGTGCTGAGTCTTTGAACTGTGGAAGTAAGTATCTCAGAGGCTTTGCGGTCAAGCCTTTCTTGTCCGACAGTTTCAAGTTTCTTGATTCTCACCATAATATCCTCTTCGAATTTTTTTTCGGAAAGATTGATTATTTCCGCTTTAGCTTCTTCTTCCGTGAGATGAGCAAGTTTTGCCAAATCAGCCCTTCTTTGTTTTTCAAGGTTTTCGGCTTTTTCCCTTATTTCTTTTATTTCGACAATTTTTCCCTTTATTGCTTCGACTTCTTTGTCTATGTCTGTTTGGCGTTGGTCTAGCAAGTCTTCTTTTTTTATCAGCCTGTTTTCCGTTTGCTTTAGCTTTTCCTCTTTTTCTTTCATCTCATTTCTAAGCTCTTTCATTGTCTCGACAGCTTTGCCTTCGGCTTCTGAAGTTATTTTCTTTGCTACTTCTTTGGTGTCCAAAATCATCTGCTTCATCTCCAACTCAAGAGAGCCTCTCTTGCCGAGAGAGATTATAAGCCTTAGAAAATAACCGACGACTGCGCCGACAATGGTGGCGAATCCGACTATAAGAAACACTATTTTTAATGACATATAGCGAAAGTGATCTCGCTTTTTAGAATCAGGATATGACCGATGGTGGCAATTCCGCCCCAAGATTTATGACATCCGCGCGTATTTGGGAGGATGGCTAATGCTTTTAGGCATCATCTGACTGGAATAAACCGATATGGGTAGGAAACACCTCAATGAATCATAAATTTTTCTTAAAATGTCTTTCTTTTCAAGTATTTTCTTTGCGAGTATTATGGTCGCAAGCCCGATAGTCAGCATTGACAATAAAGAATAAATTTCCAATTGTGTAAAAAACGAAATCATTAAATTAAAATTATTAACAGTTTTATACTATAATAATTTTATAGCGATGTCCAATACAGAAGAAGGTTGTAGGTTGTGGGTGGTAGGTTTTTAAGAAAAAGCCAAAAGCGACATCCGATGTCGCTTTTGGCTTTGAGATAGTTTCTAAAGAATCTTATCTATAATACCGTATTTTTTAGCTTCTTCGGCGGACATAAAGTAGTCTCGGTCGGCGTCCTTCTCTATTTGAGAGAGTGGGCGACCTGTGTTTTGGGCAAGGATTTTATTGAGTTTTTCTCGGGTTTTCAAAATATGTTTAGCCGTTATCTCAATATCGGAAGCCTGCCCTTGCGTTCCGCCCCAAGGTTGGTGAATCATAACTTCAGAATTCGGCAAGACAAATCGTTTTCCTTTCTTTCCCGCGGACAGGATAACGGCTCCAGCGGAAGCGGCAATTCCCACACAGACGGTTGAAACATCGTTTTTGATATAATTCATCGTATCCAATATGGCGAGAGCGGCTGTCACTGATCCGCCCGGTGAATTTATGTACAGGCTTATATCCTTCTTTGAATCCTCCGACTGAAGGAATAAGAGCTGGGCTATGACTATGTTGGCGACATAATCATCAATCTCTCCACCTAGAAAGATTATATTGTCTTTGAGCAGACGAGAGTATATGTCATAAGCTCTCTCCCCAAACTGCGATTTTTCTATAACTGTTGGTATTAACATGGTTTTAAATATAATGATAAGCACAGCTTGTGTCAAATCAGATTTAAAATAATTCCCAAAAATCTTTTTCGTCTACTTGAGCCAGCTCCAAAACTCCTTTGAATGTTCCTCTGGTTAGTTCTTTGTGAAGAGGGACAATTGTTGTAATTTCTTGGCTGATATGCGTCCTTTTCAATTTTACATGGCTTCCTCTTTGAGAAACAAAATTAAAGCCAAATTCCTTGCATAAAACTTTTATAATTTTTTTGCCGGAAATCGGTTTATACATTGTTCAGTTCAAAGGTGGTTATGAGCGGAAACATTTTAGAAAGGCTTTTCTTTATCTTGGGCTGGTCTTCCAAATACAATGCAACCGCCTCTTTAAGATTTTTCTGGGCTTCCTCAACGGTTTTTCCTTGACTAACCACACCCAACTCGGCGCAACGAGCTGTATACCATTTTCCTTCTTTGATGATGATTATCGTAAATCTGTAAGTCATAAAACAATAATAACGGAAAACTCTGCCCCGTCAAATTTGACAGAAAATACTTTTTATGCTTAACTATCAGCGTTCGTCTAAATTTTAGTACTTTCCAAACATTTTTTAGAAAGAGAGGTTTTTATGCCTAAATTCGATATAATTCACCGAGCTACAAAGAAAATTGTTTTTAGTCTTTTTGGTCTGCTCTGTTGTCTGTGCTTTGTTATGAGTGGAACAATACTTATGTTTATTGATAGGATTTGGCTTGTTGAAAGGATGAGTGAGGGTGTTCGGGCATGGCTAATCACATTCTCTTTATTCGGCGTAATCAGTCCTGTTTCATTATTAATGGTGTGGATTTTCATAGAAATTACAGAACCACATCCTCAGTCACCACCAGAATAAAAGAGATAAAAAAATGTTTCAAAATACCCGCCTGCAAAAACGCAAGCGGGCATTTTATCAACCTAATTTTTTACAATTCTTGAATTAACCGCAAACATAATTCATAATAACCTGATGAGATTGCACAGATTTTTTATTGAACAGAAAGTGCCGGAAAGCGGGGAGATTACGGTTGCTGATGAGAATTTAATTCACCAATGGAGGAAGGTTTTTCGACTTAAAACGAGTGACAGGGTAATGCTTTTTGATGGAACGGGGTTTGATTACATTTCGGAGATTGTTTTGCTGGATAAAAATAAAACTGTTTTGAAGGTGGTTGAAAAAAAGCCGAATGAGAATATTCCGAAAAAAGAAATCCATTTGTTCCAGTCAGTAATAAAGAAAGATAATTTTGAATGGGTGATGGAGAAGGGGGCGGAGCTCGGCGTTTCTTATTTCCATCCGATTGTCTCTGAAAGAAGCGAAAAGAAAAATATAAATTTTGAGAGGGTGGGTAAAATTATTAAAGAAGCGAGTGAGCAGTCGTGGAGGTGGAGTCTACCTATTTTGGGCGAGTTAGCTGATCTTAAGAATGCATTGAATAATAACTTCATAGCGATCGCTTTTCATCCGATTGGCGACAAATTTAACAAAAACGATTTTGAAAAAGATAAAATTCTAGGAATTTTAATCGGTCCCGAAGGCGGGTGGAGCGACAAAGAATTGGAACTTTTCAAAGAAAAAGGTGTTAAAATTTTGTCTCTCGGTTCGCAAATCTTAAGAGCCGAAACCGCCGCGATTGCCGTTTCTTCTTTATTGCTTTTGTAAGTTATTATATTTTCACTTGGTAGTCGGAGTACCAAGTGGTTTTAACATTCTATCTTCTCCTGTTTTTTTGAGCAAAAAAATACAGCACGCCAAAAATCGCAATAGGGTGATGAAATCACCTGCGGTTTCAAAAGCGTGCTGTTTGTTTATTTTGGAAATTTAATCTTCTTCCTCTACATTTACATCATCTTGTGGCCACTCGGGAAATGTTTTCCTTACAGGCGTTTTATCTGTGGGTTCTAATTCATCGCTGTAAATATCTTCATTCGTCAGTATTTCCTTTTAATAAAACAATTCTGACACGTTTTTCACGATTTGAATTATCATACAACGAGCCTCATTCTCGGTAAACCCTTTTTTTACACAATCAGATATTTTTTTTTGGTATTATGTTCTTGTTTATTTCAATAAAATAATTCCGAACATCATCTCTTATTTTCTCCTTATCTTCTGCATTTAGCATTTCCCCCTCCTTTTTTAAAATGACTACAATAATATAAATTACAAAAAACTTCCTGTCCACATTTATACATTAAAAGAACAATTCGCACAAGATTTTTAGTGATAAGTTCAACAATCAATTGCAACACCTGTATTTTAATACAAGTGTTGCAATTGATTGTTGAACTTATCGAATTTTTATTGGACAAGAGTCTTAAAATTGCTAATATCTACATATATGTGCGGAATAGTTGTAAAAACCACTTGGTAGTCGGAGTACCAAGTGAATTTAAAATATTTCTTACTCCATCTTATCAATTCTTCTTTTGTGTTTTTCTCCGCCCGAGAATGGGGTGGAGAGCCAAGCGGAAACAATTTTCTGAGCAAGGGCAGAATCAACTTCGTCGGAGGGGAGAGATAAAACATTGGTGTTATCATGCTCGCGGGATTGTTTAGCGGTTGCAACATCATCGGCGAGAGCTGAGCGGACATTGTGAAATTTGTTTGCTGTAATATCTACACCGACTCCGGAACCGCAGATTAAAATACCCTTGTCTGATTCTGATTTTTTAGAAACTTTTTCCGCCACCAATTTGGCAAAGTCGGTGTAGTCGTCATTTGGGTCGAGTTTAGTATTTCCCATATCTTCAAAACCTTGCCCGCTTTCGGTCAAAAACTTTTTAATATTTTCTTTTAAATTGTAGCCTCTATGATCGGCGCCTAAGTAAATCATTTAGGTATTATAACTTTTTCCCAATTAAAAAAAAGCGCATATCGAGAATTTAGCGTTGGGGGTATCCTTGCCGTGAGGCGACAGATACGCTAAAAACCGATATGCGCCGGGTTGTTTGGCTAGCTATATAAAGTCCAACTTACCTTCCGTGCCATACAATCGATCCAATACAAATTTATCCATCTCAGAAAGAGATGAACTTTCTATTAAATCAATTGATGTTTTTATTACGGCATTTTTCAACACACTTAAGACCATATCTAGCTTTTTCTTTTCATTGGGCGCTTCTTTTTCGTTCTGCTCGATAATAGCTAAAGCTTCAGCGGAAAATTTTTTCAGATAACATATCAGTATTTTCTCAGTGGCGTAGTTGAATTCTTTCTCATTCATTTTTTCCATCTACTTCTCCTCTCATAATTTTCTAAAATGGACTGCGGTTGCTGTCTTCCGCTCGTTTGCGATATCCTAAAGGATGTTTCTCAATTCTTTCTCGCCACTCTGCCTGTCGATGCGATTCCCCTTTTTCATCTTTGCATTGCTGAGGCGATTTTGCTATTTCCTCCTCGTATCTTTTTTTGACAGAGATAGTGTTTTTCAGATGGCTGTGGCAAATTTGTATTACATTTCTCCACAACCCTTCATAAACTTCCCCGAAATCTTCCGGGTTTAAGCCTTTTTTACGGCAGATAGGACTTAGGTGGTTGGAAAAACCAAGCCTCCCATTTACTTTTCTAGTTTCTTCCCTAATTATGCCGTCAATGGCGATTTGACTGAGTTTGCCACTCATTTTCTTCCTCCAAAAATTTGGTCAATGCGACGATATAAATTACAAAAAACTTTCTGTTTATATTCATACACCAAACGGGAGAAACGCGCAATCTTCGCCGCGATCTTTGCAGATTACCGCTTTTGTTGAACAAGCATATAAAAATTGCTAGTATCTGCATATATGTGCGGAATAGTCGGCTATATAGGGAAAGAAGAGGCGTTGCCAATTTTAATCAATGGGTTAAAGGCGCTTGAATATCGCGGGTATGATTCCGCTGGCGTTGCCGTGTTTTCAAAAAATGGAATTAAAGAAAAGAAAACCGTTGGGCAAGTTGATGTTTTGGAAAAGGCTCTGGGCAGTGGCGAGGATTTCAAGGGAAATTTAGGCATTGCTCACACGCGCTGGGCTACGCACGGAGTGCCGAGTGAAGCAAACGCTCATCCTCATAATGATTGTTCAAAGCGAGTTTTCTTAGTTCATAACGGCATTATTGAAAATTACAAAGAATTGAAAAATTATCTTGCGGGTCGCGGACATACTTTTAAGTCCGAGACTGATACTGAATCGGTCGCGCATCTCATTGAAGATTTTTTGAAAGAGGGCAAGGATTTCAAAACTGCGCTTTTCGACACCCTCAAAATGATTAAAGGAGCTTATGCTCTTGCTATCGTTGACGCAAATGATCCGGAAATTTTGTATGCCACTAGACTATCAAGCCCTCTTGTCATTGGTGTCGGAAACGGTGAAAATTTTTTAGCTTCAGACCCGTCTGCCATAATCGGTAAGACGAGAGATTTTATTTATCTCAAAGATGGCGAGGTTGCGGAAATAACTCGGGACAAAATAAACATTTACAATTTAGAAAATCAGCCGACTCCGCTTGAAATCGTTCGCTTGGAATGGAGTCTGGAACAGGCTCAAAAGGGAGACTTTCCGCACTTTATGCTCAAGGAGATTTTTGAGGGACCGGAGGTGGTGCGTTCCGCTTTCAAGGGGAGGCTTAAGGCAGGGGAAAATTCAGTGAAGCTGGGAGGGTTAGAACAAATTTCTGACAAATTTAAGAAAATAAAACGGCTAATTATCTTGGCTTGCGGGACATCCTATTATGCCGGTCTAATCGGAGAGTATCTTTTTGAAGAAATTGCAGGCGTGCCAACGGAAGTTCATTTTGCTTCTGAATTCAGATACCGTGAAGAACCTTTTGAGGAGGGGACAGCTGTCTTGGCAATTTCCCAATCTGGAGAAACCGCCGACACTCTCGCCGCCCTCCGCAAAGCGAAGGAGAAAGGCTTGCTCACGCTGGGAATTGTCAATACCGTCGGCTCAACTATCGCCAGAGAAACTGATGCCGGAGTTTACAATCATGCCGGTCCTGAAATTGGAGTGGCTTCAACGAAGGCTTTTTTGTCTCAAATAACCGTTTTAGTTTTGATGGCGGTATATTCTTCCAAAGACAATTCTTTAACTGAAAATCTATTGAAAGAATTGGAAAAAATTCCTGAGAAAATTGAAAAAATATTGCTTCAAGCGCCGGTAATCGGAAAGCTGGCTCTGAAATATAAAGATTATGATAATTTCCTTTTCATCGGTCGCCGTTATAATTATCCGACCGCGCTTGAAGGGGCGTTAAAACTGAAAGAAGTTTCTTATATTCACGCTGAAGGTTATGGCGCAGGCGAGATGAAACACGGACCTCTGGCGATGATAAGTCCTGATTTCCCCACTATGGCCATAGTTCTAGAAAATAGTGTTTCAGAAAAAATTTATTCCAATCTTGAAGAAATAAAAGCAAGAAAAGGTCTGATACTGGCAATTGCAACGGAAGGGGATACAAAGATTTCGTCATTGGCGAATGATGTGATTTATATCCCTAAAACCATCGAACCGCTTGAGCCACTCTTGACCGTCGTTCCGCTTCAGCTCTTCGCTTATTATGCCGGTGTCCATCGCGGATACGATGTAGACAAGCCTAGAAACCTTGCCAAGTCTGTGACGGTGGAATAGTTTTTTTTCGTTCCGTTAGGACAAAGAAAAATTAAAAACTATCTGGTCGGCATAATGCGAAACGAGAAACTGTTTCAAATGCTGGAAAATTAAAAGGCGGAGCAAATTAAAAGTGCGGGGTTTAAAAGCTTTAAACCCCGCACCACCTCTTTTTTGAGTCTAAGCAACTAGCACTTCGGCTTTGATAAATTCAACCTCTGCGCCATATTTACTTTGAATTACGAAATGCAATGCGCTACAATTAAAGGCGACCCGC
>CAYIIG010000026.1:0-8876 GCA_964363425.1 uncultured Candidatus Saccharibacteria bacterium
ACCCTTGCGGGTCGCCTTTAATTGTAGCGCATTGCATTTCGTAATTCAAAGTTATGTAGCAGCTTCTCTCGGGAGAAGACCTTGCAGTTGTCATTACAATGGAAGGTGCGGTAATTTTTGTTGCGTTGATTACGATGGAACAGTTTATCCATGTGATCGCATTTGTTCCTCATCGCAAGATATCTGGGGAAATTTGGAATTATCGGAATTGTATGAAATAATGATCTCTAGCAATGCAATTGCTTTTCGGCAGAAAGCGAGACAACTTCATGAAGATTGTGAAATGTGCGAATGGAAAAATTATTGCAATAACGGTTGCACAGCTATGCGCACAAACGAAGGAAAGTATAGACATTGCGGTACTCGCAAGAAAGTTTTTAACAAAGTTAATTTAATCGTGGAACAGGTTAAACATAAAGAAAGGAGGTGAGATTCGTGATCATATCGGAAGAAGTGGTTAGAAAAAAGATTGGTTCAGTGGGTATTTTGGGATCAATCAGAAGAGTTTCCAGTTTTCCTAGGATCGAAGAAACTGTAGTTTCCGAAGCTTTTGAAATATCTGCATGGAAAGGCGATTGGGATAAATGGGACGACTGGGACAAGTGGCAAGATAGTCATAAGTAATGTTTTACAGGGGTCGCAACATCGTTAAGGTGTTGCGACTTTTTTATTTCACAGACCAACAATCAATTGCAAAAATGAGTGAAAATGTTATTTTGTATCAATGAAGTTTAGATTTATAATCTCCAAGCGGGCAAATTTTTATTTTTTTATTTCCAATCTGAGCAAGTGGCATTTCAGTTGCGTGAAAGATTATAATATTTTATGGCAAGAGGAATTGGGACAGTTTTCACCTGAAGAAAAAAGAGCGTTAAAAATATTTAAGAAAATTCGTTGCAAATATCCTTCTGGAAAAAGTTTATTTGAGCGAGCGTTTTTCACGAACAAAACACCTTTTTCTATTCTGAAAAAGAATCTGCCTGTCGGTGAATATGAGATTATCGCGGAAGTTTTTAAAATATTGGGTAAAAAATTTAATTTACTTTATAAAAAAGAACTTCCTTTTTTAAGTATGTGGAAAAATAAGCTTGATAATATAAAGATAGACAAAGTCTCAACAAATTCAATCATTGAAATTTTAAAAACTCTTTTTAATACTTTACCAACCGTTAAGAAATGCAATGTCTATCTTCTCTTTTCCTCCGAATTTCATACAAGCGGTGGCGCAAATATAGACGAAGAAAGTGTCAGTTTAGAAATATCTCGTTATCATTTAAAAAATGTCAATCATGTCACAGCGATTATTTGGCACGAGATTATTCATTTATTGTTCCAAAATAATTATTTCTATCCAAAATTGATGGAAATTTTTAAGGATCGCCAAAAAACTAAAATAATCAATGAAATTATTATCGCTTCTTTGTTTCCTCGTGGTGTATTGGGCGATAAATTTTTCAAAAACAGAATCGCTGACAAGTTGTATTCCGGTATAAGTTTAAGTAAAACTAAAAAGATATTAGATTTGACCGAGCATGTCATATCGGACAAGAAATCATTTGATGAGGAGTATATCAGAAAAATAGCTAAAATTTTGCATTATAAAATTTATGAAAATTGAAAATATTTTGGAAAAATTAATAAAATTTAATACTGTCGCCGATAAGGAAAACGACAAGATGACAAGCTGGATAGGCAATTTTTTAAGCCAACTTGGTTTTAAGGTTTCTTTAATTTCGAACGATAAGAATAATAAGAAAAATTTTTTCGCCACAATTGGCAAAAAACCGATTCTAACATTTTTAGGACACACAGACACTGTACCTGCCGGTGAAAATTGGACAACTGACCCGTTTAAAATGAAAATTGACGGAGATAAAATTTATGGGCTGGGCAGTTCCGATATGAAGGGAGGAATAGCTTCTTTGTTATCGGCGTTGTCGCAAATAAATTTTAAAAATTGCAAACGGGGTTTAAATATCTTGCTCACATATGACGAAGAGGTGAATTTTAGCGGAATAAAGGATTTTACAAAAAACAAAAAAATAAACACCAAATATATTATCGTCGGCGAACCAACAAATCTCAAACCGATAATCGCGTCCAAGGGAATTGTTTCTTTTATTGTGAATTTTTTTGGAAAAGAATGTCATGGAAGTGAGCCGGAAAAAGGAATAAACGCCATATTTCTCGCTTGTGATTTTATTAAAGAAGTTCAAGAATATTTCACATTGATAAAAAAAGAGAAGAAGGATATTTTCTCGCCTGATTGCGCCACTGTCAATGTTGGGAAAATAAACGGAGGAGACGCGTCCAATAAGGTGCCTGCAGAATGCGTTCTTGAAATAGAATGCCGAACCGTCTCAGAGAAGCAGAATAATGAAATAGTTAAAAATTTTAAGAAAATTTCAAAAAAATACAATGCCAAAATGAAAGTAATGTTCTCAGCTCCGCCCGCGCTATGCGATGACAAAACTTTTATTTCTGATATGGAAAAAATTACCGGAAATAAAAAAGGGGGAGTAAATTATATTACCGATGGCTCTTTTCTCGGTAAATTGACATCCCGAATGATCATTCTTGGTCCTGGTCCTTTTAATTCTCACCAATCAGATGAATGGGTGAGTAAAAAAAGTTTGCAAAATACGGAGCAAGTCTGTAAGACAATAGTTGAAAAATACTTGTAAGGCATATTTAAAAAAAGAAACCAACGCTTGCCCTAAATGGTGAATTGATTTATTATTTAAGGAATGGAAAATCTCACTAAGCATCAGCTCATTCTTGTGGCGCTTCTCATAAGTTTCGTCACATCAATCGCGACTGGCATCGTCACGGTTTCGCTTATGGATCAAGCGCCTAAGGGTGTGACTCAGACGATAAACAGGATTGTGGAAAAGACAGTCGAGAGAGTTGTTACAGAACCGAAAAAAGCGAGCGAGACGGTAAAAGAAACCATCATAGTGAAAGAGGAAGACAGAATTGTAGAGGCGATTGAAAAGAACGCAAAAAGCGCAGTCAGAATTTATAAAACAATTCCGGCTATCGGCGCAGAAATTCCTTTGAAAACATTTGTCGGTTTGGGCATAATAATTTCTAAAGAAGGCGACATCGTGACCGACAAATCTGTCATATCGTCGTCTGATTCTTATGTTGTCGTTTTAAATAACGAAAAAGAATATGATGTAAAACTTGCATCGTTAAAAGAAAATAATTTGGTGGCGTTTTTGAAAATCGTACCGAAAGAAAAAGAAATAATTTCTTTGATTCCGGCAATTTTGGCAAATTCGGACACTTTGAAATTGGGGCAAACTGTAATATCTTTGGGAGGCAAATTGCGGAACGGCGTTTCTGTTGGAATAATCACGAGTTTTGTTGAGCAAGGTGGTTTCAATCAAGAAAATATGACCACACCCGAAACTGCAATGTTGTCCGAGTTGGACACTCCGACGACGACGCCTGTTTCAGGCGGGAACATTGTCGCGACAGCGGGCGAATCACTGAAAGAAAAAGTCGCTTTGGCAAACGAATCTAAAAATTCACCAACTTCGAATTATCCCACCTTGATTGAAACAAATATCATCTTTGCCGACAATATTGCCGGTAACCCGCTTATCAATCTATCAAGCGAGGTGGTCGGTATAAGAGTCAAGTCGCCAAATAACGCCAAGACCGTGTTTTTTGTTCCGATCAACGAAGTCAAGAAAGGTTTTGCGGAAATATCGGCATCGAGTGCCTCTTCGAAACAAAGCGCCAATTAAGTTTTATTTTTCTAAAAATTCGCAACTCGCCGGAGGGTTTTGATTTTAAAATTAGAAAATATGTTAGCGCGAAATAATAAAATTATGAATGAGAATCAAAAACATCTAAACCATACGGATACAGTCAACCTTGGTTCCTATTATACTCCTGAAATTATTGTTGATTTGACTTATTCTATTTTGCAAAAAAATATTCTAAATGTTAAAGATTTTACAATTTTAGATTCGTCTTGCGGTTATGGTTCATTTTTAGCAAAAAAAAATATTGCAAAAAGAGTAGTCGGTGCTGATATTGACGAAAAAGCTATTTCCGAAGCAAAAAAAAGAATAAACAATATAGATTTTATCTGCCAAAATTCACTTGTAAGCGTTTGCCGCAAAAACCTAGCGATTAAAAATGATGAAAAGCTTATCGCGATAGGCAATCCGCCATATAACGATATAACTTCCATAATCCGTAATTCTATAAAAGATGCTTCCATTCAAGACAAAATTGATTCTGATGTAAAAACTAGAGATTTAGGAATGTCTTTTTTGCTTTCTTATAATAAACTTCAAGCAGATTTCGTTTGTGTTTTGCACCCGTTGTCTTATTTGATAAAGAAAGCCAATTTTGCCCTACTTTCAAAATTTGCCAAAAACTATAAATTAATTGATGGAATAATAATAAGCAGTCAGGAATTTTCTGATACCTCCCGCGGAATGGCTTTTCCCATCTTAATAGCTCTTTATAAAAGAGATCAGGACGGGATGACTTATGATTATATTCAAAATTATCAATTTAAAGTAAAAGATGACGGTCTTCTTTGTCTAAAAGATTTTGACACTATAGTTAATTATGTTCAAAAATATCCCAATAAAAGATATTTAAATAAAAATGACAAACCTGTGGCAAAATTTTGGACATTAAGAGATATAAATGCGCTTAAGCGTAACCGTACTTTTATTGATTCTGATACTTATAATACCGTTTATATATTAATGGAAAATCTTCCATATTATTGTTATATTGATGTCTTCAAACAATACGCGGATAAAATGCCATATTTTATTGGAAACTGCGATGTGATAATTGATAATAAAAAATTTAATGAGATAAAAGAATGTTTTATTGCTCAAAGTGTTCATACAAATCCAATTTTAAAAAACAGATTTAAATTTAGAGAAATTCCTAATGCTAAACTAAAAATAGAAAATTATTTTAAAGAATTAATAGGAAATAAATTAGGTGAAAAATATGCCAAAAATTTTAATTAAAGAGCGGGAGCATAAAATTGAAGTGCCAATATTATTAACTACTGTTAGTGGAAAAATTCGTGTTAAAAATCGCTCAATTGTGAATGAATACGGGACTCCTGTTGCAGTTAAGCGAGATGGATTTGCTCTAAGTAATTATGTTGAGTGGCAAATCGGTTACGATGTTGTTAAAAAGGAAATTGAAAAACTCTCGGAGTCATCGTTGCCAGAGACTGAATTCACTGGCGCAAATGGAAAAATTAAAGCGCTTTATGAATTATCAGAGTATATTTGGTATTTTTATAAATGGAACATTGTGTCTAGAGAAGAGCTGGGAAGCGTTATCACTTATCTTAATTCGATACAAGATCGTGATTTGATTGGTAATAATTCTGAATTGCAAATTGATCGTAGTCATCCAACAGCAAAAAATATAAATGGATTTAATTTTGAATATACCCAAGTTAAATATCCGCTTCTAATCCACAAATTTAATGGATACGAAATAGTTACCGAAATAAAAATTACAGAAAAACAATACGCTGTCGGCACGCAACCAATGTTATATTTGTGTTTTCCAATTACGGAATTAAAAACTGAAACTAATTTAATTGGACGAACTGCCGAAACAAAAGAAATTGCCCATTTTGAAATAACGGAAAATAATATTAAAGTATTTTTAGAAATGTTAAAAATGTTCGGCATTCTGTCTAATAATCATAAGTATGATATCTTGCAAATTATAAACACAATACTTTCAGATGAAAATAATGCCGGCAATTTGCGTAGTAAAAACAGTTTGACAATGACACAAAAAACAGTATAATGCGGAACACATTGAATAATATTTAAATAATTTATGCCCCCATTAAATCAATTCACAACCAAAGCAAAAGAAGCCATAAGAAAAGCTCACGAGCTTGCTATTGAGCGTGGGCAAAATCATGTGAACCCTTTGCATCTTATGTCGGCGCTTATACTTCAAGAAGAAAGCATGGTGGCTTCAATCTTGGACAAGCTTGAAGTTGATGTTATTCTTCTCACCGATTCTTTGCTTGAGGCCATAGATACCAACGAAACATCCAATACTATTTCTCCTTCTTATCAGCTTTATCTTACTCCGGAATTGGCGCAGACTTTAGATGGGGCGGGGAAAATTGCGTCCGGTCTCAAAGATGATTTTATTTCAACCGAACATCTTTTCATTGCGCTTTTCGACGCGGCTCAGTCCGCCCGCGAAATACTCGGAAGATTCAAGATCGACAAAATCATGGCGTTGCGAGTCCTCGAAGAGCTTCGCAATAGCAAAGTGACGGATGTTCATCTTCCCAAGAAAAACAAATCCATATCAAAATATACAAGGAGCTTGACCAAGCTGGCGCAAGAAAACAAGCTTGACCCTGTCATCGGTCGCGACGACGAGATTTCAAGAATAATCCAGATTCTATCAAGAAGAACGAAAAACAATCCCATACTTATCGGCGAGGCGGGTGTCGGAAAGACAGCTATCGTCGAGGGGCTGGCTATTAAAATGGCTTTGGGTGATGTTCCTGAATCCTTGAAAGACAAAGAGCTTGTTTCACTTGACCTTGGCGCGCTTGTTGCCGGAACGAAATACAGAGGCGAGTTTGAAGAAAGACTGAAAAATATCATCAAAGAAATTGAACGGGCGGAAGGAAAGATAATAGTATTCATAGATGAAATACACACGATTGTCGGAGCGGGTTCCGCCGAAGGTTCGCTTGACGCTTCCAATATGCTAAAGCCCGCGCTTTCTCGCGGAGAATTTCGAGCAATCGGCGCGACCACGCTCAGAGAATATCAGAAACATATTGAAAAGGACCCTGCTCTTACAAGAAGATTTCAGCCCGTGTATGTGAACGAACCTTTACTTGAAGATGCCATAGCTATTTTGCGCGGACTCAAGGAAAAATATGAGCTATATCACGGAGTGAGGATTACCGACGACGCGATTCTAGCCGCGGTCAATCTCAGCAGTCGATATATCACGGATAGATTTCTGCCGGACAAAGCCATCGACCTCATAGACGAATCGGCTTCGGCGCTTAAAATTTCTTTGGAAAATATGCCGCCAATCCTCGAAGAAACTCGCAGAAAAGTGATGCGGTTTGAGATTGAAAGGGAAGCGCTCCGAAAGGAAATTGAGACAGGAAATAAGAAAACGACCAAGGCGAGAATCAAAAAAATTGAGAAAGAAATAGCCGATTTGAAAGAGAAAACTTCCGAAATAGAATTGAAATGGAAAAATGAAAAAGCAATTCTTTCGGACATAAAGTCGATAAAGAAACAGCTTGAATCTTTAAGAATGGAAGCGGAATCCGCAGAATCGCGGGCGGATTTGTCGAAAACGGCGGAAATAAGATACGGCAAAATTCCTATGTTGGAGAAGGACCTTGAGACAAAAATAAAAAGACTGAAGACTTTGCAAAGCTCAAGGAGAATCCTCAAGGAAGAAATCACGGAAGCGGACATCGCTTCGGTTGTTTCCCGCTGGACGGGAATACCTACAGCAAGGATGCTGGAAGAAGAAGCGGAGAAGTTGAGCAGAATGGAGGAAACTTTGCAGAAGAGAATAGTCGGACAGTCCGAAGCTGTGAAAAAAATATCCGATACGATAAAGAGGTCTCGAGCTGGAATTTCCGATCCGAACAAGCCTATCGGTTCGTTTATATTTTTGGGTCCGACGGGAGTGGGGAAGACCGAGCTTACGAAAGCTCTGGCGGAATTCGTGTTTGACGATGACAAGGCGCTCATCCGAGTGGATATGTCGGAATTTATGGAAAAGCATTCGGTGTCCAAGCTCATCGGCGCGCCTCCCGGATATGTTGGGCACGAGGAGGGTGGGACTTTCACGGAAATGATCAGGCACAGACCATACTCGATAATACTTTTTGACGAGATTGAGAAAGCTCATCCCGAAGTGTTTAACATTCTTCTTCAGATTCTCGACAATGGCAGATTGACGGATGCAAAAGGCAGACTGGTGAATTTCAAAAACACGATTATTATTCTCACTTCGAATATCGGAGCGCAATTCATCGACAAGATGGAGCAGATTGGTTTCAAGGATAATGCTTCCATGAACGACAACAATTATCAGAATATCAAGAATAAAGTCCTCTCGGCGCTCAAGGATCATTTCAGACCGGAATTTCTGAACCGCCTTGACGATATAATTGTCTTTGACATATTGGGACAAGAAGCGATAAAGGAGATTGTGGGCATTCAAGTCGGTATTGTTAAAGAAAGACTTTTGGCGAAGGAAATCAAAATGGATGTTTCGGCGGAAGCTCTTTCATATTTGGCGAAAGAAGGGTATAATCCGCATTACGGAGCCAGACCGCTTAAACGGCTCATTCAAAACAAGATATTGAACCCGATCGCTTCGCTTATGATATCGAAAGGTTTGTCCAAAGGGGGCGCGATATCGGTAGGTCTGAAGGGTGAGGAATTTGTCTTTGAGGTGAAAAAAGGGAAGAAGGGGAAGGCAATCCTTTCAGATTTGAGCGGGGTGGGAAGAAAAGAAAGTTTGGTATAAAAAAATAAAGCTTGGTGGTCGGACTACCAAGCGTAATGCGTAGGTGGCAGAGCGGTCAATTGCATCAGACTGTAAATCTGACGCCCTATGGGCTACGGGGGTTCAAATCCCTCCCTACGCACAAGATAAAAATCCCGTCAGGGATTTTTTTGTGCGTAGGAAGAAGCGCGGGGCCGCTTCTGTGAGGGATTTGAAGACCTTTGATAGTTTTATCAAGCGTCTTCGCGAAGATAAAACAGAAAAGGTGTACAGAACCTGTAAGGTTCAAAATTCCCTCCCTACGCACAAGATAAAAATCCCTGACGGGATTTTTATCTTGTGTCTGT
>CAYIIG010000027.1:0-8733 GCA_964363425.1 uncultured Candidatus Saccharibacteria bacterium
ATAGCTAGCTTCCATAATTATGAGATTTAAGACTTTTGAAAGAGGTCTATTATATCATATCATGCGAATGAACAGGGAAAGAGTGAGTGAGTTTCCGGCAATACGCCAACCCACTTAACTTGCGTCATAGTTTATTGTAAGATGGTATGATGATAAAAAAGAAAGAGAGAATATTGATAACCGGCTGTGGGGGAATGTTGGGAGAGGGCGTGTATCATAAGCTAAAAAACCGGTGCGAAGTTTTTGCCACAGATAAGGATGTCAACGAATCATGGCTCCGATATTTGGATGTGTCTTTGATTGATGATGTTGAAAAATATTTGCAAAAAACTAATCCGGATTACATTGTTCATTTAGCGGCCTTTACCGACATGGAATATTGCGAAACTCATCCCGAAGAAGCCTATGCCACAAACGAGGGAGGAGTAAAGAATTTTTTAAATTACGCGCGAAAAAATAATGTTCCGTTCGTGTATATTTCCACCGCCGGGATTTTTGACGGGGAAAAAGACGCATATTCGGAGGATGACATACCGAACCCGCTTAGTATCTACGGCAAATCAAAATATGCAGGCGAATTGGCAGCTCGATCAGTCAAAAATTCTATTATTATTCGCGCGGGCTGGATGATGGGCGGAGGTCCCACTAAAGACAAGAAATTCATCAATAAGATAATCAAGCAACTGCAAGCGGGCGCGAAGGAATTATCGGTTGTGGATGATAAACTTGGAACGCCATGTTACACCTACGATTTGGCGTTTATAATTGAGCACCTTCTTGATAAAAGAGCCTATGGTGTTTACCATGGGGCGTGCATCGGCGCGGGTAGCAGGTATGATGTTGCGAAGCATTTGATTACGCAACTATCTCTTGATGATCGTGTCAAAATTAAAAAAGTTGATTCGCAATTCTTTCAAGAAAGCTATTTTGCGCCAAGACCGAGATCGGAGAAATTATTAAATACTAAAATACCCCACCTTATCCGTGATTGGCGGGTTTGTCTTGAGGAGTATTTAAAAAAATTCGATTGGAAATTAAATTAACAAGGAGTATTTTATGACATCAATAGCAATTATTCTGCCAGATAAAAATAAGGATTATCTTGCCAACACTATTTTGGATGGATTCAGAACTTTGGATGGCAGTGGTGAATATAATGTCCGGATTTCACCAAGATTCGTGGCTATTGCCGATTATTCAGATTGGGAACTTGATGATAATGCTTTCATTGAATTTGCAAAGGCAGCTGACCTCATTCTGTATATTCATGCGAAATATACCACACGCGAGTTAGTGGATAAAATCGGATTGTGGGAAAAGACCGTCTGTATAGATGGATCCGAGGTCGGGTATAATAGCAGGTATGATGTCAAGATCCAGAGCGGATTGTTGGACGGGACATATCTGGGATCGGGGGCGATACAATATGATCTACTCAAGAAATGTCAACGATATTTTCGACGCGAAAAACCTTACATAAACAGCATCACGCCTTTGCCATTCGGCATAGAAAATCGTTTTATTAAATACGACCTCGGCAAAAAGAAAGATATCGACTTCACTTGTATTTTCGGTCAGGATGAATACCCGCTTATGCGCAGGTATGCCGTAGAAATGTTGGAAAAATTCTGCGCGAAGAACGGTTTCATTTGCGCAACAGCTAAAACGAATTCGCTGTTGAATCATGATTTTAGAAACATTAAATCGCAGGAAAAATTTCATAATATTCTCGGTCGGACAAAAGTGGGGATATCGATTGGCGGTGGCGGTTACGATACTTTGCGTTTCTGGGAAATCCTCGCGAATAATTGCGTGTTATTGACAGAATCAATAGATATTTATAATCATGGCGACAATGAATTGAAATTTAATAGAATTTTTGAATTCAAGAATTTGTTCGACTTTAAATATCGACTTGAAGAGTTAGGTAAGCTAATTAAAACCGGTCATATCCAGGATTATCTTGGACAAGACGAATATGCGGCGATACTGAAGAGACATTCTTCATCGGAGAGAGTAAGGACTATCGTTAACTCTTCGCTTCATAGTAATATTAATGCCATAGAGTCTAATAATTTATGAACAGCAAGCAATTTTACGAAAAATATTGGAATACTAGAAGTAAGTCTAGCCACAGGCCAAGACATAATATATTTTCCGAGTGGATTGCCGATGGCTCGTCTGTGCTTGATGTCGGATGCGGGGATGGAGCTTTCCTAAATTTTCTGCATAAACAAAATAGAGGACTTAGTCTCACCGGCGTTGACATATCCGAGCAAGCTCTATCAGTCGCTAGGGGAAGGGGGTTTCAGGTATCTCAAACTGATGTTTCCAATAAATTGTCTTTTAAGGACAAAATTTTTGATTACTCGGTATGTTCGGAAGTTTTGGAGCATATAGCGAATTCTGAAGATTTGCTTAAAGAGATGCGACGCATTTCCCGAAAAGGCGTTCTGGCGTCTATACCGAATATAGCTTTGTGGAAACATCGATGCAGGTTATTCTTTCTAGGAAGCTTTCCAATCCAATGGTTTCTGGAGCCTAGAGAGCATATTCGTTTTTTCTCTATAAAAGATTTTATAAAAACAGCCAAAGCTTCTGGTTTTACCGTCCGAAAAATAAATCTGAAATCTATTTGGCCCAATCTTTTTGCCGATCAAGTATGTTTTCTTTTGGAATAATTATGCGCGAGTTTAAATATAAAAAAAATATTATTGTCTTTGCCACTATTTTAATCATTTTCATCGGATTTCGTATTGGCGGTATTTATCTGCCTTATCATCAAGATGAATGGAAAAATGTATAATGGATTTATGATAAAACTTAAAAACAAGCACGCCTTGAGCATTTTAAAAAAAAGAATTGAGGAAAGCAAAAGACGAAAAGTATAAAACAAGACCTAAAATTTTGCATTTCGTAATTTGGGGTTTTTAGTTATTTCGCATTTTCCACAATTCTCTTGAATGTTTCTGGATTATTGTTGGCGATTTCGGATAAGATTTTTCTGTTCAGCTCTATATTTTTCTTTTTGAGCATTCCGATAAATTTGCTGTACGAAAGATCGAAACTCCTCACGCCCGCGTTTATTCTGGTGTTCCACAATCTTCTGAAATCGCCTTTCTTGTCTCTTCTGTGAGCGAAAGCATAAGTCCCAGCGTGAAATATCGCCTCGTTTGCCTGCTTCTCTTTGTTGGCTCTCCCAAGACGGTATCCCTTCGTCATTCTAAGGATATTTTTTCTTGTTTTTACCGATGTTGTTCCTCTTTTTACTCTTGTCATATTATTTCATTATTGAATTGAATATCAGCATTATTGTAATTTTTCGCTGAAAATTTTTCTAAATTTTTAATTTGGCAGAAATCTGCTCTTCGACTTATTGGTCATCACCACGAACATTGTTCTCTTTTTTGCCAACTGGGTGCCTCTGCTTTCTTTGGCGTTGAAGTGGTTTTGTCCAGCTTTCCTGGACAGAATCTTGCCATTGCGAGTTACCTTCAGTCTTTTTGCAAATGATTTGTTTGTTTTCATAATTTAATTAGGTTTTAGTTTATAGGTGTTAGGTTTTAGGTTTATGAATAAAAAAAATCTTTAAATCACTTCTCTTCTTCTGCTAAAACCTATAATCTAAGACCTTCTTTTACGCTTTTTCTATAACCGTCGTCATTCCTTTGGGGCTTTTTTTGGGCTCTTCCGCGACTTTGTAATTTGTTGTTATAAGTCGCAGTATTCTTTCCAAGCGTTCCTTCAGGAATTTTACATCCATAAATTTGAACCTGCCCGTGAGAAATAGGTTGATCTTCACGCGATTTCCTTCTCCCAGCCACTCTGAAGCTTTTTTGGCTTTGAGAGCGAGGTCGTTGTCGCCTGTGCCGACTTTCACTTGGACATTTTTCGTTTCAACAACTTTGGATTTCGCTTTGGCATTCTTAAGCTTTTTCCTTTCGTCATATTGAAATTTACCATAATCCATTATTTTTGCAACAGGAGGATTGGCATTGGGCGATATTTCAATGAGATCAAGGGACATTTCACGCGCTTTTTCAAGAGCTTCTTTCAGGTTCATTATTCCTATGTTTTCCCCGAATTGCCCTATAACACGAAGCTCCACGGCGCGAATCTGATGGTTTATTCTTGTTTTGCTAGTGCTCAATTTATTTGTATTTTGTGTTTTTATAAAAACAATTATAAATTACTTCTCATCTCTTGATGACGAATTTATAACATATATTCATCTCGAATGCAATTCTTAAAGCGTCTTAATTTTTTGCGTCAAATTTAATTTTTGCAGGTATCTGATATCTGCAGATTTTTCTAATGCGCGGTCGGCTGTTCTTCTTCTAAGACAAACACCGCCGAGGCAAGCACTGTTGTCCACAATCCATCTTTGTGTCCTTGCGCCGTTTGGGTGATGTTTGAGGATGTTATGAATTTACCGCTGGCTTTATATTGTTTTTCTCTCTCATCCCAATCTTTGCTTGAGTCGAATTCTATGCCCAATGTTGTGGCGAGCATAGTCGCCGCCAAGTCTTCGGCGTAATCGCCGGCCTTCTCTTCCGTGTCGCCGAAAGAATGATGCTCGCTCAAATATCCGTATTGTTGGTTGTCTTTCGGTATCGCCAAACCGACAGAAGCGGCAATAAGTCTATTAGGCTCATTGGTGGCGTTCCTGCTCATTACGCAGAATCTTATCGAGCCAGCTTTCATATATTTGACCCCCTCTTCTTTTGATATTCTTTTTGCCCCAGGAGGAAAGATGCTTGAAACTGTAACCAGATTTTGAGTTTCTATTCCAGCGTCGCGAAGCGCCAACTCAAAAGATTGGAGGTAGTCTTTGTGTCGTCCTACTCCTTTCGTGAAAAAAACTTTTTGAGGAACCATTTTATTTAATTTTCAATTGCCAATTTTCAATTATCAAAATTGGGAAAAGATTAGTTGATAAATTTTAGATTGACCTCGCGGTCTCACTGTGAAAATAATATCAATGGTTAGTTTTAAATGCAAATTTTTTTAAAAAATGATAGCATTGAAAGCATTCAATCAAAATGATTTTTTTTAAATTTTCAATGTTGGCGATATTTTGTTCGTTGCTTGTCGGTTTTATACCGACATTTTTCAAATTTACTTTCAGCGATACGCGCGCGCTTCAAGCGTCCGTGTTGCAGTCGCAAGAAATGAAGAAGTCGAACAAACCGAAGATTGACAGCGCTGTCCGCGTCCTCATTGCCGATAAAGTCAAAATTCCAGTTTATTTGGCAGACAACGAAGAAAAAAGAATAAAAGGACTGGGAGGATTATCTTCAATCCCTCGCGATTACGGAATGTTTTTTATTTTTGACCGTTCTGACTATCAGAGCATTTGGATGAAAGATACGCTTTTTCCCATAGACATAATCTGGATTGATGAAAATAATAAAATCGTTCATATTGAAAAAAATATCTCTCCCGACACCTATCCAAGAATTTTCACCGCGCCCACTAAAGCCCGTTTTGTTCTTGAGCTTAATGCCGGAATGTTAGCAAATTATGATTTGAAAATAGGCGATTTGATTTTTTTGAAACCGTAGAGGAATTTCGATGGATATGTTTTTAAATAATCGTTACCTTTGAATTTTTATAGGCAAAAAAGCAATGATAGACAAGGTGTTTTGCGTGCCGACTTTACACGATTTATTTTTCAATCTAGAGTGATGAATTTTGCTTGCAAACTCTTCTTTTGTTTTTCTCTTTAAGGTAAAATTATGAGAAAGTTTTTATAAGCCGATAATTTTTTAAAAAATATGCCAAAAGACGCAAAGATTGGGAACAAAGAAACGAGTTTTATCAAAAATGTGCAAAAGAGAAACGGTTCGATTGTTCCTTTCGAGTTCAGCAGAGTTGTAAACGCTATCCACAAAGCGATGATTTCAGTCGAAGAAGGTTCTGAGGAAGAAGCAAGACTTGCGGCGAATAAAGTTCTCGCTGATTTGGTGAGAATTGTGAAAAAATTCAAAAATTTCGTGCCGACAGTCGAAGGAATACAGGACACGGTTGAAAAAGAGCTTATCTTGAGTGAGTATGTGAAAACTGCCAAGTCATATATTCTTTATCGCGATAAAAGGTCAAAGCTCAGAGAAAAAGGGGTTCAAGTTCCGGAAAAAGTCCGCCGACTGACCGAAGAAAGCAAGAAATATTTTAAAAGTCCTTTGGGCGAATTTGTCTACTATAGGACATATTCGAAATGGATAGAAGAAGAAGGAAGGCGCGAAACATGGATTGAAACCGTGGACCGATATATGAGCTTTATGAGAGAAAATCTCGGAAATCTTTTGAAAGAACCTGAATATAAAGAAGTTCGCGAAGCAATTCTTAATCAAGAAGCGATGCCGTCGATGAGGCTTTTGCAATTTGCCGGACCGGCGGCAAGGAAGACGAATGTCTGCGCTTATAATTGTTCTTTTATCGCGCCGTCAACATTTCAAGATTTCGCGGAGATTATGTATATTTCGATGTGCGGTACGGGTGTCGGTTTCTCGGTGGAGAGTCAAAATATCCAAGCCTTGCCACAGATTAAATCTCAAACAGGGAAGAAATTGCCGACTCACATCGTCGCCGATACGAAAGAAGGCTGGGGAGACGCCCTGTATTTGGGCATTAAGACTTGGTATGAAGGCAACGATATTGAATTTGATTATTCCGGATTGCGACCAGCGGGCGCGAAGCTCAAGACTATGGGGGGCAGGTCTTCCGGTCCGGAACCTCTCAAGAGATTGCTTGATTTTTCAAGAATGAAAATACTTAAGAGGCAGGGCAGACGGCTTACCAATTTGGACGCGCACGACATAATATGTTGCATAGGCGATTGCGTGGTGTCTGGAGGCGTGCGCCGAAGCGCTCTCATATCTCTATCCGACCTTGATGATGAGATGATGAGAGATTCCAAGAAAGGGCAATTTTATCTGAACGAACCTCAGAGAAGCATCGCTAATAATTCCGCGGTGTATCTTCAGAAGCCGACGAATGCCGAATTTTTGGATGAATGGGTCGCGCTTATGAAAAGCGGGGCGGGAGAAAGAGGTATATTCAACAGAGGCGGTTTGGCGAATACATTACCAGAGAGAAGAATGAAAGCTCTTAATGGTTACATAGGCGATTTAGGAACGAATCCTTGCGGAGAAATAATACTTCAATCAAAGCAATTTTGTAATTTGTCGGAAATTGTCGCCAGAGCGGACGACGATGAAAAATCTCTTTTTAGAAAGGTCAGGGTTGCCGCAATTTTGGGCACTTATCAAGCGACACTTGTCAAATTCGGTTATTTGTCGAAATCTTGGGAAGAAAATTGTAAAAAGGAACGCCTGCTCGGAGTATCTATAACTGGTCAATGGGACTGTCCGATGGTTAGAGATGCCAAGATTCTTCAGAAACTTAAAAAAGAAGCCATTCGAGTCAATGAAATGTATGCCAAGAGATTTAAAATCAATCCTTCAACTTGCATCACCTGCGTCAAGCCGTCCGGAACACTGTCGCAAATGGTTGATTGCGCTTCGGGGATGCACGCCAGACATTCGCAGTATTATATAAGAAGGGTGAGAATTTCCGCGACCGACTCTTTGTTCAAAATGCTTCGTGATCAAGGCGTTCCTTATCATCCGGAAGTCGGTCAAGCGATGGATAATGCCACCACATACATATTCGAATTTCCAGTGAAAGCGCCGGAAGGGTCTATTTTTAGAGACGACCTGACGGCTCTTGAACAACTCGAACATTGGAAACTTGTCAAAGTAAATTTCACCGAGCACAATCCTTCCGTTACTATATCTATCAGTGAAGACGAATGGATCGATGTGGCGAATTGGCTTTATAAAAATTGGGAGATTGTCGGAGGGTTGTCTTTCTTGCCGAGAAGCAATCATGTGTATCGAATGGCGCCTTACGAGGAGATTGATGAAAAAGCTTATAATGAGCTCGTCAAAAAATTCGCCCACATTGATTTTTCTAAGATTGTCACTTACGAAAAAGTTGACGAAACGGAAGTGAAGAAAGAGCTGGCCTGTGTTTCCGGTGTTTGCGAGATAGTTTGACTTTGTTTTTAAATTTGATAGTATGTTTGCGTGAGTGCGAGCAAATGTCGGCTCGACGAACGAATGTCTGCGTAAGACTCCGCTTTGGCGGGGTTTTGCGTTTCTGGGCATTTGATATACAATGGAAAAGTTCCATTTTTATTTTTTTTCATTGTTTCAAATTATAGCCGTCGGTTGCACTCATATAAGACATTAGTTTTGGAGCCGGCCGCCGGCGGCTATAATTTGACGCAATTTTATTAATAACCTAAAGGATGTCAGACATCCTTTAGGTTATGTAAATATTATCCATATGATTTTTCAAGAGAATGTTTCTCTGCGCGGATTGAATACTTTCAAAATTGGCGGGAATGCTAGATATTTTTGCGTTGTTAAAACAATCGAGGATCTTAAGGGGGTGATGTTTTTTGCCAAAGAAAACAAATTACCCTTTTTTATTTTAGGCGGTGGGTCAAACACATTATTCAGTGATGAGAGTTTTGGCGGACTTGTTATAAAAATGGAGATGACGGGACGATTGACTGAGAAAAGATCCGGCGATGTAATTCAGCTTAGCGCGAAAGCAGGTGAGAATTGGGACGATTTGGTGAAATTTGCGGTTGAAAACAATTTTTACGGAATTCTTTGAATTACGAAATGCCCCAACTTCACTTTTGGCATTTAACGCAAACAT
>CAYIIG010000028.1:0-8581 GCA_964363425.1 uncultured Candidatus Saccharibacteria bacterium
TTCGTTGCTTCGCTCGTTTGCTCCCGCGCAGTATTATTCATACAGCTTGGTCGCACAACAGGAGTACTTCCATTTTTCTAAAGCGGAGTACCGCTAAGAAAAATCGGTCGCCAGCCTCGCTCGCGCCTGATTGAGTACAATCACCTACTGGGTCGAACTGCATCCAAGCTCGCAATTTCTATCAAATATCTTATTGATTCTGAACAGGTTAAATTTCAATCTATTTTCTATTATTGATATTTTAATAAATAAAAATCCAAAAAATCCGTGAAAGAAGAATTTAAAATAATAAATCAAAGAAAGAAATGGTCTGTCTTGAAAAATAACACGCTGAAAACAGTTGCTTCCTTTTCAATATCTGAGAAAATTATTTTCTATTTGCTCGTGATTGTCTTCGTCACCTCAAGTGTTATTCTTCTCTGGGAAGTGAATAATTCTTTTCTTGTCGAATTTCCCGCGCACGGCGGACAGCTCAAAGAAGGCATTGTCGGATCACCTAGATTCATTAACCCTATATTGGCAATCAGCGACGCGGACAGAGATATGACGGCGCTTATTTATTCGGGGCTTATGAAATCGATCGCTGACGGAAACCTTGTCCCCGACATCGCCGAGAGTTATGAAATTTCCAAAGACGGTTTAGTCTACAAATTCAAACTCAAAGATAATATTTATTTTCACGACGGCGTGAAAGTAACGACCGACGATGTGGAATTCACAATAAACAAAACCCAAGATTCCATACTGAAAAGCCCCAAGAGAGCCAGCTGGGACGGGGTGACTGTGAATAAGCTGAATGAAAGAGAGATAGAATTCGTCTTGAAACAGCCTTATTCCCCTTTTTTGGAAAATACAACTCTTGGAATTTTACCGAAACACATCTGGTCAAACTCTGAAAGCGATCAATTTTCTTTCAACTTGTCCAACATAGAACCGATAGGGTCGGGACCTTATAAAATCAGCGCTGTAAAGAAAAATTCTTACGGAATACCAGCATACTATTCCCTCTCCTCTTTTAGCAAATATGCTTTGGGCAAGCCATATATCAAAAAACTAATAATCAGTTTTTATCCGAACGAGAAATCGCTGATTGACGCTTTTAAAAATGGAGATGTGGAAAGTATGAATACCGTGTCCGCTCAAAACGCCGAAATTTTAAAAAATGAAAAAGGACTGCAAGTAGTCAGAGCTCCGCTATCAAGAATTTTCGGCATATTCTTCAACCAAAGCCAAGCTCCGGTTTTAGCTAACAGTGAAGTGAGAGAAGCTCTTGATATGGCGGTGGACAGGAGTAAAATAGTCAGAGAAATTTTAAACGGATACGCTGTCGAAATCGATTCGCCCATACCGCGAGGACTTATTGAGAATGGAATCATTCTCAATAATCAAGAAAATGTCGCTAAGGAAAGCGCCGACTCGCGCGCCGAAAAAGCTTCAACATTGCTTCTAAACAGCGGATGGAAGATGAATGATGAAGAAAAAATCCTAGAAAAGAAAACCAAAAGCGGAACGGAACAGCTGAATTTCTCAATTTCGACATCAAACACTCCAGAAATGAAGAAAGTTGCGGAAATGATTAAGGGTGAATGGGAAAAGCTAGGGGCTAAAATAGAAGTAAAGATATTCGAATCGGGCGATTTGAACCAAAACATAAGATCGAGAAAATATGACTCTCTGCTGTTTGGGGAAATTATCGGCAGGGACCTTGACCTCTTCGCTTTTTGGCATTCTTCCCAGCGAAAGGATCCGGGGCTGAATATAGCGCTTTACGCCAATTCAAAAGTCGATAAATTACTCGATGATGCCAGAAAAATCGGGGACAAAATCGAGAGAATAAATAATTACAAAGAATTTGAAAAAGAAATAAAAAAAGACTTGCCTGTAATCTTCTTGTATTCTCCCGATTTTATTTACATACTGCCGGAAAAAACAAGAGGTTATGATATTAGGCAAATTATCACTCCCGCCGAAAGATTTTTAAATATAAACGAATGGTTTACAGAAACCGAAAAAGTATGGAAGATATTCGCGAAAAATAGAAAAGATAAAATTATTAACAACGAGCAGTGATAAGACGATTAAACAGTCTCACCTGAATAAAATAAATTTAAAAAAGTAAAAATTATCAATTATCAGCTAATAAAAAAATATGAACACAGAAAATTCAATGAAGCCAACAATAGGAAGCGATAAAGTCGGATTGCCTCACATAGCGCCGGACACAACGCGCGACATTACCCCATCAGTCGCCGACACGACTCACCGTCCCGCCGACAAAAGACCTCATTTTCAATCCAGGAGAGCTCATCCTATGGGGATGTCCGACAAGGGACGACACTCGGGTAGTCCAAAACCGCGAAGACCTTTTCCTCAGAAAAAAGAAGATGATGTTCTTCCTCCTTTTGACAATGACACAATAAGAGTGCTTACGCTCGGAGGAGTGGAAGAAGTGGGGAAAAATATGATGGCGGTAGAATTTAAAAATGACATTATTATTGTGGATATGGGGTTCCAATTCAAGGAAGAAAGCACGCCCGGCATTGATTATATCCTTCCAAATACCAGGTATCTTGAAGACAGAAAGAATAAAATACGCGCGGTAGTCATCACTCACGGACACCTTGATCACACGGGGGGAATTCCTTACATAATGGACAGGATCGGCAACCCGCCAATCTACACAAGAAATCTTACTTCCATTATGATAAAGAAACGCCAAACGGAGTTTCCTCATCTGCCAGCTCTAAACATCAAAGTGGTCGAGAAAAACGAAGTTGTGAGACTTGGGGAATTGGCGCTTCGCTTCTTTTCAGTTTCTCACACGATTCCGGATTCAATGGGTTTGATCATAGAGACTCCATATGGCTCAATAGTAACACCCGGCGACTACAAACTCGACCACACGGACGGCATACCCACGGAAGAAGAGGAAGCGGAATATAGTGTTTTTGAAAAAGAAAAAGTTCTCCTTCTTATGTCCGATTCAACCAACATTGAAAACCCGGGGTTCTCCACACCAGAAAAATTGGTCCATAAAAATTTGGAAGAAATCATCAAGAGCATAAAAGGGCGTTTGATTATCGGAACATTTTCCTCTCAGATGGAAAGAATGGTTAACATTATCGAAATCGCCGAAAAGTACGGCAAGAAAATCGTAGTGGAAGGAAGGAGTATGAAGACAAACATTGAAATAGCCACTCTCGCCGGCATTCTAAAGATTAAAAAAGATACCATAATTTCATCTCAAGATACGGACGGTGTTCCGCCGGACAGAATAGTGGTCTTGGCGACAGGCGCGCAAGGAGAAGAATTCGCCGCCCTTATGAGAATGGCGACAAAAAGCCACAAATTTTTGAGAATAAACGAGAGAGATACAGTTCTTCTTTCATCCTCAATCATTCCCGGAAATGAGAAAACCGTTGCTAGACTTAAAGACAACCTGGCGCGACAAGGAGCGAAAATCATCCATTATCGAACATCGGATGTTTACATACACTCAAGCGGACACGGCAATAGAGGAGAGATAGAATGGCTTCACAAGAAAATAAAATCCAAGTTTTTTATTCCGATTCACGGGCATCACTATATGCTCCGCCTTCATGGCGAGCTGGCTGAAACTCTCGGGATGGCAAAAAAAGACATCGCGATACCCGACAACGGCTCAATAATGGAAATACGAAACAAGGGAGCGGAAATGGTGAAATTGGAACAAAAAGCTCCTTCAGGACTTGTAATGGTAGACGGATTTTCCATCGGCGATGTGCAGGAAGTGGTCATAAGGGACAGACAAATGCTTGCCCAAGATGGAATGTTCGTGATAGTCGCAATCGTCAACACAACAACCGGCAAATTGAAAAAATCTCCAGACATCATCTCTCGCGGTTTCATTTATCTAAGAGAATCTCAAGAACTTCTCCGAAGCGCTAGGCTGATCATCAAAAAGACGATAGAAGACGAAACAGCGGGAATGAATCCAATCGACTTTGATTATCTTAAAGGGGTAGTCACCGACCAATTAAGCAAATTCTTATTTCAAAAAACGGCAAAGCACCCTATCGTGATGCCTGTGCTTATCGGAATATAGCATTAGTGGGAAGTTTATAAAGCCAAAGATTGAATTTAATAATTTTCTTGAATTTTACTTTATAACTTGATGGAATTTACAAACTTTCTTTGAATTACGAAACGCATCGGTTTGTCATTCCCGCGCAGGCGGGAATCCAGAATCAGCAAGGAATACTCTGAATTCCCGCCCTAAAGGACTGCTGTTTACAAATCAATCGTAAGACTCTTGAGTAAACATGGAGCCTGCGCGGGAATGACAGAAAAGAGAGTTTCGTAATTCAAAGAAACTTTATAAACTTTTTTTCGTATTTCTGCTAAAATAAAACGATGGAAAATAAATTGGAAATAAAATCAACCAAAGCTTTTGTCGTATATATTTTGGGGTTTTTGTTCGCTCTTCATATGACCTTGCCCATATATATCAATTCCAGCTTTTTGAGCGGGTTCTCTTCCGAGCGATTTATCGGCATAATTTACAGTATAGGATCAATCGCAACCATCCTGATATTAGTAACAATTCCAGAGATTCTGAGAAAATTCGGCAGATATAAAATGATCTCCATTTTCATTATTCTGGAATTTGTCTCGCTTTTAGCTCTGTCTTTTTTTAAATCTCCAACTATTCTGATATTGTTTTTCATTTTCAACCTTATTGCGATTGTGATTATTGGGTTTGTAATAGATTTGTTTTTGGAAAACATTTCATCCGATAGCAAAACCGGCAAAATAAGAGGGACTTTTTTAACAACTGTTAATGTAGCATGGATAATCTCGCCTTTGGTTACAAGCTTCATCTTGACCAACGGTGATTACTGGAAGATCTATATCGCATCAGCGGTGCTTCTCATACCCGTTTTTTTCATAACCAAACATAATCTAAAGAACATTAAAGACAGCTCTTATATAAAAATTTCCTTTTTGAAAACAATCAAAGAAATTTGGATCAGTAAGGACATCAAAAATGTCTTTGCGGTCAGTTTTCTTATGCAATTTTTTTTCGCGTGGATGGTAATCTACACTCCGCTTTATCTGCATAATCAGATGGGATTTGATTGGAAACAAATAGGTGTATTGTTCAGCGTAATGTTGTTACCATATATCTTGACTGAATTGCCACTAGGAAAAATCGCCGACGACAGACTGGGCGAAAAGGAAATAATGAGTATCGGTTTTATAATAATGGCAATTTCGACCGGAATAATTTCATTCATAAACAATAATAACTTTTTCTTGTGGATGGCGATTCTTTTTATTACAAGGATAGGCGCCAGTATGGTGGAAATAATGAGCGAAACTTATTTTTTCAAGAAAATTGATAGCTCGCAAATCCAAATCATAAGCGTATTCAGAACGGCAAAACCTTTCGCTTATGTCATCGGTCCCGTCGTCGCAACAGCACTCCTCTATTTCGTCGAATTTAAATTCATCTTTATGGTACTCGGTTTCTTGATGTTCTACGGTCTCAGATTCAGCTTGGCACTGAAAGATACGAGGTAAGTCAAAAGCTCACCAAGTTTACAAAGTTATAAAGTAAAGATGAATTAAGATGTTCTTGATTATCCTCCTGTAACTTTACAAACTTTTTACTTTATAGACTTTTAACTACTTCATCCATCCTTTGCTTTCCAACCCTTTCCTTGCCGCGTCTTGTTCGGCTTCTTGTTTTGACCTGCCCTCTCCGCTTACAACATGCTCTTTTTCCAGATAAACTCCAACGGTAAAATTCTTGTCGTGGTCGGGACCTTCTTCTTTTGTCGTTTTGTATGAGGGCGTAATTCCCGTGTGCTCCTGCGCCATTTCCTGAAAATAACTTTTGGAATCAAGCCATGTCTTGTCTTCAACAATTTTATCTATTAAATGAAAAGTGTTTTTTGATATGAAATTTTTCACAGCTTCGTATCCCTGATCAAGAAATATCGCCCCGATTATCGCCTCTATTGTGTTTGCCAAGATATAAAGGCGCGCTCTTCCTTCATCTTTCGCTTCCCCTTTGGATAAAAGCAGATATTCGTTAATATCGAGGTCGCGGGCGACTTGGGAAAGAGTGTTGGCGTTCACGAGAGCCGACCTGTAAGAAGTTAAATCCCCCTCGGTCGCCTCGGGATATTTCGCATAAAGATATTCAGTAACGACAAGCTCGAGCACCGCGTCTCCGAGAAATTCAAGGCGTTCGTTGTGCGAAAGTCCGGGAGTTTTATTTTCGTTTACAAACGACCTGTGCGTAAAAGCCTGTTTAAGCAATCTTTTGTCATTAAAAGAAATTCCCGCCGTTTTTTCAAATTTTGAGAAATCAATCATAAATAATTATATCTTAATAAATTGAATCTTTGCTTTTCCACCTAAATCGACATCGTGTGTTGATTGTGGTGAAAATGATAGAGTGCGTCATTTCACGATTCAAAATCCTGACAATCCCCGAATAAATCTTATAGAAATCAAACCTTAACCGCGCCATTTTCTCTGTCGGTCAAAAATCTTATCGCTTTTGCCACTATCGGCAAAATATCATTATAAAAATTCAGAGAAATAATGTCTTTGATATTGAACCATTTGACAGCATCAAGTCCTCCGGTTTTGCTTAGTTTGACAGGGCTGAACTTCGCCTCGGACAAATAATACCTTACTTGTTTCCTCGCTTTGCCTTTTTCCGGGTGAGAGGCGACATATTCATTGTTTCCGAGCTCTTCGATTATTTTCACAGGAATACCTATTTCCTCGGAGACAGCTCTCTCGGCACCTTCCGTTTCCGATTCGTCTTCCTTGATATGACCCTTAGGAAGTGTCCAGTATCCGAAAACGTCGTGAACCAAGACAACATAAGATTCTTCCCCATCTCTCGAAATTACAACCGCGCCTCCCAACCTCTCCACGGGCATCTTTTCAAAAGGAACATCCGCTATTTTATTCTTTTTTTTTGACACATCATCCTTGCCCGGCTCGCCCATTTCTCTATAGACAGAGCCGAGAACGCCGTTCACGAATTTACCGCTTTTATCGCCTCCGTAACTTTTTGCCAATTCAATGGCTTCGTTGATAGCGACTTTCGCTGGAACCTCATCCTTGTCCGAGAAGAGGAGCTCGAATAAACCGATTCTCAGGATATTTCTATCCACAATTGAAATTTTTTCAAGAGGCCAATCTGGCGCGGCGTTTATTATGATGTTGTCAATGTCTTTTCTTTTCCCTAAGATATTAGAGAGAAGGATTTTCATAAACGACAAATCCGCTTCCCCGCCCGCGAATTCTTCCGCGTTGCGAGATATTATTTCGCCTGCTTCCGAATCGGATTTGTTTCTAAAATCCCATTCATAGAGCGATTGTAAAACTGTTGATCTTGCAAGGTGCCTGTTTGCCATAAAAAATTAACGGGGTTCGAAATTTTTAAAAATCTTCGGCGACAGGATCCCGATATTCACCGCTACTTTGATCCCTCTTTCGCCTTTTCTTTTATTTTCTTTTCTTTTCTTTCTTTGCTATTTTAGAATGAACATCCAAAACAACGCGCCCATTATACTTTCCACAATTCTCGCAAGCCGTATGAGGCAAGTGCTTCTTGCCACAATCCGCGCAAGTCGAAAAGCGGATCGCACCGAGCGCGTGGTGAGATCTGACATTGCCCCTATTGGACCTAGTGTGTCGCATTCTGTTTACCATATGAGTAAGTATATATTATTCGTCCAAATTTGCAAATTTTTCCCCAATATTTACATCTTCCAACTCACCCTTATCAGAATTAAATTCAGCGATATTCCAACCGGATACAGGAATCTCATCCTTGTAATACATAACATTGATAGTAGTTTCCAGTGACGAATTATGCTCTAGAAACACTCCTTTCCTCATATATAGGTATTCGATAAATTCACCGGACTTTCCAACAACTTCAACTTTTGCTTCAAGCAGATAAAGCCCCTGTTCATCAGACAACTCATTAGTTAATTTCATCTCCGCGACATTTTCCGCACGAGAAATATCCCTTTTTATATGACGAGAAATAACTTCCAAAACTTCTTCTTTTGACGGGATCCTTTCTGGACTTTTTTCTATATTATAATTTTCCATTTGTAAATTATATCAGAACCTTGAATAAATACTTACGAAGTATAATTTTTCCAATCTTTCTGTCATTCCAACATAGGCGGGAATCCAGATTAAACCATCACGGGTCTGGATTCCCTTTTTCAAGAAAATGACAGAAAAGAAAGTTTGTAACTCAAAGTCAGAATTAAATTTGATTATTATCTTGCTTAATTTAAAAAATAAACCTGAGATCAAAATAACAACTTTTTTATTTTGAGGTGTGGAGAATTACGCAGAAAGGTATCTGTTCACACCCTATAAATCATTAGTGTTTTCTCTGTCATCCCCCGTATCAAAGTACGAGGGCAAGCTCTCGCGAATGCTGTCCACACCCAGTAGGTGATTGTGCTCAATCAGGTGTCGCCCCCGCTCTCGGCGACAGGGGATCCAGTTTCAATCACCGATGGTCTGGATTCCCGTTTTCACGGGAATGACA
>CAYIIG010000029.1:0-8551 GCA_964363425.1 uncultured Candidatus Saccharibacteria bacterium
CCAAACACCCACAAGGATCAAATCTACCAGAACCACAAAATAGATTAGCGGTTTGAACGCGTGAACACCAAGCATCATTGAGCTATAACCATATCCATACATCATGGTAATTATAGTTAATTAATAATAACTAAATTATACCACACACTGCGCGGCCGGCCGGATTTGAACCGGTGACCTCTCCCGTGACAGGGGAGCGCTCTAACCAGCTGAGCTACGGCCGCATTTTTGAAATTTGTCAAAAATTTTTCCATCCAAACGAAAATCGTCAAAATTTTGAACATCTAACTCCATAAGTATACATAAAATCACATAATTTCAAATACCTGCGATAATCCGGCTTGATTTCCGTCTCTGATCGTCATTCGAGAACAATCTTTCTCGGAAATGCTGTTATATTTTACTTGGGAGTTGAACTCCCAAGTGGCGATGGAAGAGGGTAAGCTCTGTTGCTTTAAACCCCTTCTTTTTTCAATTCTTCAACGAGTTTTTTGGCATTCTTGGAGAGTTTGGTCGGGATTTGAATGTTTACTTTTATCATAATATCACCTCGACTGTTTCTTCCTGTCGGTATGCCTTTGCCACGAACTCTCAGTATTTCGCCATGCGAAACTCCCTCCGGAATTTTCAAGATTAGATCTCCGTCAAGTGTTTTTACATTAGTTTCCCCTCCCAAAATAGCCTGGGTAAGCTTAATATTCAAATCCATCAAAAGATTACTTCCTTCTTTTCTGAAGGTCGGATGCTTGTCCACATGAAGTTTGATATAAAGATCGCCCGCCGTGCCACCACGAACCGCTTCCCCCGCGCCACCAAGACGCACCATCTCTCCATTATCGACTCCCGTTGGTATTTTCACAATAATTTCTTCCTCACTTCTAGCCACACCAGCACCTCTGCATTTATGGCATTTTTCGCGTGGAATTTTGCCGGTTCCATGACAATTAGCGCACTCTCTTTGTGTGCTGAAATTTCCGAAGATTGATCTTTTTGTTTCGTGGATTCTCCCTTTGCCGTTGCATTCATTGCAGGTAATGCTATCCGACCCTGTTTTCGCCCCGCTTCCTTTACAATCGCCACAAACCGAAGTTTTTGTTATGAGAATTTTTCTCTCCACACCGAAGACGGAGTCTGAAAATGAAATTGCCAAGTCAATGGAAATATCTCTGCCTCTCTTAGTTTGCTCTCTCCTTCCACCACCGAACAAATCGCCGAAAATATCGCCGAGATCGAAATCTTGAAATCCCCCTTGTCCCGCCTGTCCGGAAAAACCGGAGAAATCAAAATCGCCGAAGCCTCCTCCTTGCCCCCCTTGATACCCGCCACTGTTATTCGCGCTTTTTCCATAAGTGTCGTAATCAGCTCTTTTCTTTTCATCAGATAAAACACTGTAAGCCTCGCTCGCTTCTTTGAATTTGCCGGCATCACCGCCACCTTTGTCCGGGTGATATTTGTGCGCGAGTTTGCGAAAAGCTTTTTTAATCTCTTCGCTATTCGCGTTTTTCTCCACCCCTAAAATTTCATAGTAATCTTTTTTCATAGCAACTTAATTCATTATAATGCAAATTACGGTTTCGGCTGTTCCCCTTCGCCCCCCTCCCTAAATTCAGCCTCTTTAGCGCCCTCCGTCTTGTTTTCACCTTGAGTCCCTCCTCCGGATTGCTGTTGATTTTTCGCCATCTCCTCGCCTATCTTTTGCATTGAAGACGAAAGTTCTTCGGTGGCTTTTTTCAGGCTATCAAGCGATGTTTCCGCTTTGGCTTTATTGACTTCAGCGATTTTCTCTTCAATTTCTTTTGTTACATTCGCCGGCAACTTTTCCTTGTTTTCTTTAAGCGATTTTTCCGCCGTATAAACCATTTGCTCGGCTGTGTTTTTTATATCAATTTCCTCTCTTTTCTTCTTATCCTCTTCACCATGCATTTCAGCATCTTTGGTCATTTTTTCAATATCCTCTTTAGTCAATCCCGAACGCGCTTCGATTCTTATGGACTGCTCCTTGCCACTCGTCTTTTCCTTGGCTTTGACATTTAGTATACCGTTCGCATCCACATCAAACGAAACTTCTACCTGAGGCATTCCGCGAGGTGAAGGCGGTATTCCGTCGAGAATAAATCTGCCGAGATTTTTATTGTCTTTCGCCATTGATCTTTCGCCTTGAACGATATTTATTTCAACCGAAGTTTGATTGTCGGCGGCAGTTGAGAAAATTTGCGAACGAGAAGTTGGAATGGTTGTGTTTTTCTCAATAAGTTTCGTGGCAATTCCGCCCATAGTTTCAATCCCCAAAGATAGCGGAATGACATCAAGCAAAAGAATGTCTTTCACATCGCCCCTGATAATTCCGCCTTGAATAGCCGCGCCGAGCGCCACCACCTCATCCGGATTTATAGATTTGTTGGGCTCTTTTCCGAAATAATCTTTTACAGCGCTGATTATCGCCGGCATTCTAGTCTGCCCCCCGACAAGGATCACTTCATTTATCTCATTGATTTTAAAAGGAGATGCCGACATTGCTCGCTTTGTTATTTCCATCGCCCGATCAATGAATTCTCGAGTCAATGATTCGAGTTTCGCTCTATTCATCTTTATAAGCAAGTGCTTTGGACCATTGGCGTCTGAAGTTATGAAAGGAATGTTTATTTCTGATTCAAGCGCGGTGGAAAGCTCGATTTTGGCTTTTTCCGCCGCCTCATCCAACCTTTGAAGCGCCAAAGTGTCTTTCCTCAAGTCTATGCCATTTTCTTTCTTAAATTCATCGGCAAGCCAGTTAATTATTTTTTGGTCAATATCCTTTCCGCCCAAATGACTGTCGCCGTCCGTTGATTTGACTTCCACCACATCATCGCCTACTTCCAAGACGGAAATATCAAAAGTTCCTCCGCCGAAGTCGAAGACGACGATTTTTTCATTTTTCTTTTTATTGAAACCGTAAGCGAGAGCAGCGGCGGTCGGTTCGTTTATTATTCTTTTGACATCGAGTCCGGCAATCTTCCCGGCGTCTTTAGTCGCCTGTCTTTGAGAGTCGTTAAAATAAGCGGGGACGGTAATAATCGCTTCCGTGATTTTCTCGCCGAGTTTTGTTTCAACATCGGTTTTTATTTTCTGAAGAATCATTGCTGAGATTTCTTCCGGTCGGTTGTTCTTGTCGCCCATTTTCACTTCAACTCCGCCGTTTACTGATTTTATCACTTCAAAAGGAACAGACGCTTTATCTTTCTGGACGGCAGGATCGTCAAAAGTGTGTCCGATAAAGCGTTTTATGCCGAAAATAGTATTTTTCGGATTGGTGACGGCTTGTCTTTTTGCCAAAAGCCCCACAAGTCTTTCTCCTGTTTTTGAAACAGCGACAATAGACGGCGTAGTTCTCGCCCCCTCGATATTTTCTATTATCTTCGGCTCTCCGCCTTCCATTATAGCAACCGCCGAGTTAGTTGTTCCGAGATCAATTCCAATTATTTTTGACATATTTTATAGAGTTAAGCGTTTTATAATTATTCGTCTTTCTTCCGGTTAAGTTCGGCGACAATTACTTTCGGCGCCATTATTATTTTGCCGTTCAAACCATAACCTTTTTTTATTACTCGGATTATACCACCATCCTCATTCTTGTCAAATGTCGGCTCTGTCACTTCGGCGATATGAATGCTCGGATTGAATTTTTCTCCTTTCGACGGATTTAATTCTTCCAATCCTTTGCTTTTTAAAACATTTAAGAGCTGGCTATGTATGTATTCGATTCCTTTTCGCCATACTTCAGGTAGAGATTCCCAAGTTTTCTTATTTGCAAACGCCATTTCGAAACTTTCGAGCACCGGAATAATTTCTTCTACCAATCTTTCATTTGCAAACTTTAAGAATTGCCGATTTTCTTCTTCGTTTCTCTTTTTATAATTTATAAAATCGGCTCTTTCTCTCTGCCATTTATCCAAGTATTCCTGCTTCTCGTTTTCGCACACCTTGAGCTTATCCCGAAGCTTGGCTATAAGTTTAGGAACGCTCTCGTCTTCCTCTGAGACAATATCATCGGCTTCGTTCACTTCTTCCAAATCGGCTCTTTCTGTTTCTGTCGCCTCTTCATTGGTGTCATTATTATTTATATTTTTATTGTCATCATTCATAAGTGCTTACAAATATACTACATCGCCCGCAAATCGCAAATTTTGCACAGGGTCAATATACACTTAGCATCAGGTTGAGCCTTGAAAACGATGAGTGTATTGAAAAATGGAATCTGGATTTACATTGGTTTAATCTGGATTCCCGCCCTACTAAAAGACCGTCGACAGGTGTCTATCACACAAACGATAGACCTGCTGTTTACAAATCAATCGTAAGACTCTTGAGTAAACAGGGAGCCCTAAAGGACTGCTGTTTACAAATCAATCGTAAGACTCTTGAGTAAACAGGGAGCCTGTGCGGGAATGACAGAAAGATGAGAAAAAGACAATTTGTGGGCGTTTCGTAATTCAAAGAAAGTTTTGCTCAATATATACTAAACCTTATGTTCATATCGCATACGAATAACTATTGACAATCTGTGTTATTGCAAGAACAAAAAAGTCTATGGAACGCGGTACGAAAAACAAGAAGCAAACTATCTCTTTGACCACTGTGGAGATTTTCTGGCTTTTTTCAAACCAAACTTTCTTCTTTCTTTGGCTCGAGGATCTCTTTTCAAAAAACCCAAACCTTTTATTTTCTTTCTTAATTCTTGATCATACAACACAAGGGCTCTGGCTATTCCGTGTCGCACGGCCTCAGCCTGACCGTTTACTCCTCCACCTTTGACCTTCACCGATACATCAAAATGAGCGGATACTTTGGATTTTGCCAAAGCCTCAGACGCAATTTCAATGAATTCATTTACTTTAAAATAATCTTTCAAACTTTGATCATTAACCGAAAAATTATTTTTCGCGCTTTCCGTGATTCTGACTCTTGCTGTGGCGGTTTTTCTTCTGCCGACAGTTTCTATGTATTTACCTTTTTCCATTTTATTGTCTGTGTTGTTAATCGTTGTCATATTATTCGCTTATTGTTAAATTTCTCATCATTTTCGCTCTGAGCTTGTTGGATGGCAACATTCCGTAAATCGCGAGTTTCAAAATCTCGCTAAAACCTTTCCTGTCAATTAATTTCTCCATACTTTCTTTCTTGAGTCCGCCTGGATAGCCTGAAAAAGACGCGTAATCTTTCTCTCTTTTCTTTTTTGAGTCTATTTGCAGTTTGGACGCGTTCGAGATGTTGACGGAAACTTCCGGCGCGACATTTCTCGCTTGGCTGACCAAATTCTTACCCATCAGAATAACAGCGACTTGACTCGCTACTCTTCCCAACTTCTTCCCTTTTGCATCTATTTCTATAATGTTTTTCATAATGTTGAAATTTGATATTCCCCTCCAAGTCTACACGAATTCAATCTGCGCCATCGGCGCGCCATCGCTCTTTCTTGGGTTTAATTTGACTATCCTCGTGTATCCGCCTTTTCTATCTTTGTAATTAAGAGTGACTTCCTTTGCGAGCGCTTTGGCGCTGTCTTTCCCCAGCTTGGCGGAAATAAGTCTTATCGAATTGAGATTGTCTTTTTTTGAAAGAGTGACAAACTTTTCCATAAAAGGACGGAGCTCTCTGGCTTTCGCCAAGGTCGTTTTTATTTTCTTGCTCTTTATCAAAGCGGAAGCGAGAGACTTGAGAAGCGCTCTTCTTTGGTTTCTTTCTCTTCCCAATGTCCTCATTGATTTATGGTGTTTCATAGTCGTTTTATAATTTCAAGTTTATTCAAAAAATACTCGCGTTAATTTATTGTTTTAGAGTAATTCCGAAATTGGACAAGACTTTTTTTATTTCTTGCATCCCTTTGGCTCCAAGCCCCTCAACTTCGAGAAGGTCTTTCTCTTTCTTTCTGGAAAGCCCGCCAACGGTTCTGATGTTGGCGGCGGATAAAGCTTTGATCGTCCTCGCCGACATATCGACGGACTCTATCCTTGTTTTCAAAAATTCCATATCGGCTTCCTTGCTTTCTTCTAAAGATTTTTCTTCAACATCCGCTTTCTCTTCCTCTTGTTTTTCATTTTCCTCAAAACCTACAATGGCTTTGAGCTGAGCGATCATAATTTTGATTGAGAATTCAAGGGCTTCTTTAGGAGAAATCGTTCCGTCCGTTTCCACGAATATTCTCAAGCGATTGAAATCAGTCCTGTCGCCCACTCTCATATTTTCAACTTCGTAATTCACTCTGCGGATAGGTGTGAAAGACGCATCGAGAGCGATTGAGCCTATATCCACTCTGTCTTTCTGAAGAACTTCTTTGGGCACATATCCAAGACCTTTCTCCACTCGCATTTCGATTGAAAGCTCGGTGTTCTTGTCGGTAATGCTTGCAATATGCAAATCTTTATTTAAAATTTCCACTTGACCCGGCGCGTCAATATCGCCGGCCATCACATCTTTTATCCCTTTGATTTTGAGATTGAGCGTCTGGGGTTCGTTGGTAAGCATTTTAACCCTTATATTTTTTATAGCGAGAAGAATATTTATCACATCTTCTTTCACTCCATTGATTGAAGAAAATTCGTGGCTGACACCATTTATTTTGACCGAAGTGATTGCCGCGCCTGGAAGGGACAACAGTATGATTCTTCGGAGCGAATTACCGAGAGTATGACCGTATCCCGGATACAATCCGTCAATTTCATACACGCCACCAAAATCCTTTTCTTGGATTATTTTCGGCTTTGAAGGCAAAATTATTTCGTTATGATCGCTCATATATTTCTCTGATTATTTTAAATTCAATTATTAAAAACTAATTATGTGTCATTTTTACGATTTATGCAAGTATTCACGCGCTATCTGCTGTAAAACTGAATAATTGCGCCCGCATCAAACATTATTTCGGTGTTTGACAATTTCGGCATCCCCTGAACATCGTAAGACTTTTTTGCCATATCATACTTAAGCCAAGACGGGTATTTTTGCTCCTTAACCTTATTTTCAAAATCGGAAAAAAGCTTGCTCTTCATACTTCTTTGGCTCACGCCTATCTTATCTCCGACTTCAACCTTATAAGATGGTATATTGTTTCTCTTGCCATTGATGGTAATGTGCCCGTGCGACACCATCTGTCTTGCCGCCTGCCTTGAAGCGACAAGACCGAGTCGGTAGACGGTATTGTCCAATCTTGATTCAAGCGCGCACACAAGCGAATCTGGAGAATTGGCGCCTTTTTTGTTGATTATATTTTTGACATATTTAGAAAATTGTTTCTCGCTCACTCCATAAGTAAATCTGGCTTTTTGCTTCTCAAGAAGTTGCAATCCGAATTCGCTTTTCGGTTTGCCTCTTTTCTTATCGCCGTCTTTCTTCCTCGCTTGTCTCGCGGCGAATTTCGGCGTTTGTGTCTTGTCGTATATATGAGCTCCCAACTTTTTCGCTCTTTTGTATCTTGGTCCTGTTAACATATTTAAATTAAAAAATTATTTATTGAAAAACAAACTATACCCTTCTCGGTTTCTTAGGTTTCGGACCATTGTGCGGGACGGGCGTCACATCTTTTACCGTCAACAACTCAATGCCTTTTGACAAGAATCCTCTTATCGAAGACTCTCTTCCAGATCCCACCCCCTTCACGACCGCTTCAATCGACTTCATCCCCATATTGATGGCTTTTTCTCCGACTATTTCTCCAACCTTAGCGGCGGCGAAAGGTGTTCCTTTCTTCGCTCCTTTGAAGCCGAGAGCGCCACTCGACGACCACGCCAAAGCATTGCCTTTGGGGTCGGTAAGCAAAACTTTCGTGTTGTTGTATGTGGATTGGACATACAAAACTCCGACTTCGAATTTCTTTTTGCCGGATTTGACAGCCTCGGGAGTTTTCGCTCCCGCCACCGCCTCTTTTTCTTCTTTTTTTACGATTCTTATTTTACCCATAAATTTAAAACGAATAATTTTATTTCTTATCTTCTTTCTTTCTTCCGGTGCCCATTGTCTTTCTCACATTACCCCTCAAGGTTCTGGAATTTGTCTTTGTTCTCTGTCCTCGCGCCGGCAATCTTTTGGCATGTCTTGTTCCTCGATAAGATTTTATGTCTTTGAGTCTTTTGATATTTCCAGAAACTTCTCTTTTAAGGTCTCCCTCTATCCTGTGACTTTCGACCGCCTTTCTGATTTCATTTTCTTCCTCGGGGGTTATATCCTTAGGCTTTTTGCTAAAATCCGTTTTTGTATCAGATAAAATTTTTCGCGCGCGAGACCTACCTACGCCATAAACAGCAGTTAGCCCTATCTCTAATCTTTTATTATCTGGTATTGTTATTCCGGCGATTCTCATATTGATATTTTGTATTCTTTAAATAATTTTTAACCTTGTCTCTGCTTATGCCTCAAGTTGGCCTCGCAAATAACATACAAATACCCCTTTCGGCGAACGGTTTTGCATTTGGAACAGATTTTTTTTACTGATGATTTTACTTTCATATTTTATGTAGATTGTAAGTTGTAAGTTTAAAAAATTAATTTCTTCCCTACAACCTACCACCTAAAACCTAAC
>CAYIIG010000030.1:0-8517 GCA_964363425.1 uncultured Candidatus Saccharibacteria bacterium
AGGAGGCTTACCGCGCCGACATCACTTACGGCACAAACAATGAATATGGTTTTGATTATCTAAGGGACAATATTGAATACGATGTAAATAATTTAAGACAGAGAGAATACAATTATGCCATTGTGGATGAAGTGGATTCAATTCTTATAGACGAGGCGAGAACGCCTCTTATCATCTCTATGCCGACCGTTGATTCGGAAAATCTGTATGGCACATTCGCGACAATCGCCGGAAATTTGCAAAGAGATGCCGACTACAAGGTTGACGAAAAATTCAAGCAAATCACTCTGACCGATGAAGGAATAAGCAAAGCCGAGAAAGCGCTTGGCGTGGAAAATATTTACACCGACAAAGGCGTGAAATATGTCCATCATCTTGAAACCGCCGTTCGCGCCAAAGCGCTTTTTAATCTTGACAAGGAGTATGTCGTGCGAAATGGCGAAGTGATAATCGTGGATGAATTCACCGGACGGCTTCAACCCGGACGGCGATGGTCCGAAGGGCTTCATCAGGCGGTTGAGGCTAAGGAAGGAGTGGCGATTCAGAAAGAATCCAGAACTTTCGCATCGATTACTTTTCAAAATTATTTCCGCCTTTACAAAAAGCTTGCCGGTATGACGGGGACAGCGCTCACTTCCAGCGAAGAATTTTATAAAGTCTACGGCACGGATACAGTTTCTGTTCCGACCAATAAATCCATTGCGAGAAAAGACCACAACGACCTCATCTTTCAAACTGAAAATGGAAAATTCAAGGCGCTGGCACGAGAAGTCAAAGCAAGACATAACAAAGGACAGCCTGTGCTTATTGGAACTGTGTCAATAGAGAAAAACGAAGTCCTCTCGGAATATCTTTCAAGAGAAGGCATCCCACACAATATTTTAAACGCCAAGAATCACGAGAAAGAAGGTGAGATAATCGCTCAAGCTGGGAAATTAGGCGGTGTGACAGTTGCAACCAATATGGCGGGAAGAGGAGTGGACATAAAGCTCGGCGGAGTTCCATTTGAAAAAAGCAATTATGACAAAGTGAAAGAACTTGGCGGACTTGTCGTCATAGGAACGGAGAGGCACGAAGCGAGGCGAATAGACAACCAGCTTCGCGGACGCGCCGGCAGACAGGGTGATCCTGGAGAAACGCAATTTTATGTCTCTCTGGAAGACACGCTGATGAGAGTCTTTGCGAGCGATATGATTAAAAAAATGATGGGGAGATTCGGCATTGCGGAAGACGAGCCGATTCAGAATTATCTGATTACCCGTTCACTCGAAAAAGCGCAGGAGAAAATAGAAGGCTTCAATTTTGACGCCAGAAAACATGTGCTTGAATACGATGATATTTTGAACCATCAAAGAAAAATTGTTTACGAAAGAAGAAGAAAAATACTTTTGGGCGAGAGGGTGGCGATTGATGAAAAAATCGCTGAGATGTTTGAAGGTGATGAAATAAGAAGAATTCTTGATGATAAAAAAGCTCTACTCGGAGATGGCGAATTTTATTCGGCATTAAGAAGATTGCTCCTTCAGGCTATTGATATGTTCTGGGTTGAACACCTTGAACTGATGGACTACACTCGTTCCAGCGTCAACCTTCGCGCCTACGGACAGCGCGACCCTCTAGTGGAATACAAGAAAGAAGGTCTGCGACTTTTCAAAGAAATGGAAATTGCCATAAGGGAAGAAATAGCTCGGCTCGTGCCTCACATCGGCGCTGGGATGTTCCTTAAAGAAGAGGAGAAATTAAAAGAAATGGAAAAGAAAGCGGTGCTTGTCGGAGGGGGAGAAAACAAGTCGGATAATAATTTCGCGGGCGTTTCTTCGAAATCGCCCGCGAATGAAGACGGCGACAAAATCGGGAGAAATGATCCGTGTGTGTGCGGGAGCGGAAAGAAATATAAAAAGTGTTGTGGAAAATAAAATTAAATTAAAAAAAGTCGTTATCTCCGCTAACGCGTCTCAAACTGGCACGATTGAGAAATGGATGAGATATTGGAAACATGAAGGATGTGAAATAATTAATTACCCAATCAGGATAAAAGAAGAAAATTTTCTTGATGTTTGGCCAAAGGTTCACAAGGATTTTTACAAGTCTTTATCTGAATGCAATATTCATTTCATAGCCAATGAAGATAAAAATGAAACAGTGGGTTATATAGGCGTTGGAGTTTTTGCGGAATTATCGTTTTCTCTGGGATTGAATTTTTCCAGAGATAAGAAAATCGTTGTTTTCATCAATAAAACTCCAGATCCGAAAAGCATTTTCTATGAAGACATAATACGATGGATTAACTTGGGTTGGGTAAAGTTGTTTACGATAGCTGATGTTAGTAAAACAAATTAAAGAAATGTCATGGAAAATAAAATGGAATACCCAAAGACTGGAATAGCGGTGATGATTATGAAAGAGGGCAAGGCGCTTCTTGGCAAGCGCAAAGGCGCGCACGGCGCGGGAGATTATGCTTTTCCGGGCGGGAAATTAGAGTGGCGGGAGTCTTTTGAGGAATGCGCGAGAAGAGAAGTCAGAGAAGAGACTGGCATAGAAATTGATAACATTAGATTTCTTCGCCTGCTGAATTTCAAATTTTATGACAAGCATTTTGTGGATGTTGGACTAATTGTTGATTGGAAAAGCGGAGAACCAAGAGTGTTGGAACCAGAAAAGTGCGAAGGATGGGCATGGTATGATTTGAATGATTTACCGAAGCCGTTATTTAAAGGTTGTGATAGTTGTATTGAGGCTTATAAAACAGGCAAAAATTATTTTGATATGTAAAAATAATTCAAGGAAGGTCCTCGGATTATGTTTTAAAATTTTGACTTTTTAGCCTGTTTTTTGGTAAGGTCTAATATATTACAGGCAATTTAAGTCCAGACATTTTTATATATGAAAATAAAAAGTATAACTGTGGCGGTGAGCGGAGGTTTTGACCCGATTCACATTGGACATATTAGAATGTTTCAAGAGGCGAAAAAGTTGGGGGACAGGCTGGTGGTGATTATGAACAACGACAATTGGCTGAAGAAGAAAAAGGGCTACGCGTTTATGCCGGAAGAGGAGAGAAAAGAAATCATAGAATCCATCAGAGGAGTGGATGAGGTGGTGATAACGAGCCATCAGCCGAATCCCGAAGATATGAGCGTATGCGCGGAGCTTAATAAAATCAAGCCGGATATTTTCGCGAACGGAGGAGACAGATTCAAAGACAATATTCCGGAAGTGGCTGTCTGCGAGAACATAGGCTGTAAAACGGTCTTTGGTCTTGGACAGGGCGGAAAAGTCCAATCAAGCTCATGGCTTTTGAAGAAGTTTTTTGAAAAAAACGCAAACAAAAACGAATAAGATAAAAAATCCCAGTTTATAAAATTTATAGTATGGTATGATACACTCTCTTTTTCCGAGATTTATAGGTAAAAATCTGTGCAGATAAGATCTACACGTAATGGAATACGAAAGTAAAATTATAAAAATAAGAATTAATTTAAAAAATATGATGAAGATTGCAAAAATAATCGCGAGAGAAATTCTTGACTCAAGAGGGAATCCGACAGTGGAAGCGGATGTTGTTCTGAAAGACGGTTCGTTCGGACGAGCCGCGGTGCCATCGGGCGCATCGACTGGAAGCAGGGAAGCGATTGAGCTTAGAGATGGAGATGCAAAACGCTACGGTGGAAAAGGCGTTCTCAAAGCGGTTGCCAATGTAAACACTGAACTCAAAAAAGCTCTTGTTGCCAAGGAATTTGACCAGAAAAGTCTAGACAAGAAGATGATAGAAATCGATGGCGCAGAAAACAAAGCTCGAATCGGCGCGAATGCCATACTCGCGGTATCTATGGCTTTCGCTCGAGCGTCCGCCGAGAGTGACGATATGCCTCTTTATAAATATTTCAAAAAGATAAGCAAGACCGGCAAACCTCTCACCTTGCCTGTTCCGATGATGAATATAATCAATGGAGGAAAACACGCCCAAAATTCTACTGACTTGCAGGAGTTTATGATAATGCCTTTGGGCGCGCCGACATTCAGAGAGGCGCTCAGATATGGTGTGGAAACTTTTCATTCGCTTAAGAAAATTCTGTCGTCAAAAAATATGAGCACTTCGGTCGGGGACGAGGGAGGCTTCGCGCCATCTTTTCCTTCGAACGAAGTGGCGATTGAGATTATTTTGGAAGCTATCGCGAAAGCCGGATACAAAGCGGGCAAAGATATTTCAATAGCGATTGATCCGGCGGCGAGCGAATTTTACAAAGATGGAAAATATCATTTAGAGAGAGAAGGAAAGATTTTGTCGAGCGATGAAATGGTGGGGTATTATTGTAATTTAGTTGCTAAATATCCGATTGTTTCTATTGAAGACGGCTTGGCGGAAAATGATTGGGACGGCTTTCAGAATCTAACCAAGAAAATCGGCAACAAAGTTCAGATTGTCGGCGATGATATCTTTGTGACTAACAGCAAAATTCTTCAAGAAGGCATCGATAAAAAAACAGCGAATTCCATTCTGATAAAACTCAACCAAATCGGCACGATTTCAGAAACAATAGACACGATAAATATGGCAAACAAAGCAGGCTTTACATCAGTGGTATCTCACCGAAGCGGTGAAACTGAAGACTCGATAATTTCTGATTTCGTCGTCGGTCTGGGGACAGGTCAGATAAAAACAGGCTCGCTTTGTCGGGGAGAAAGAACGGCGAAATACAATCAACTTTTGAGAATAGAAGAAGCGCTCGGCAAGAATGCGATTTTCCTCGGCAGTCAAGTTTTTAAGAGATAATTGTTTGCCTATTGAATGAAAAAACAACCCGATGTTTAAAATCACATCGAGTTGTTTCTATTGTTAGGGAAAAGGATCTTACTAATCAAGTTGATCACACGGATCACATCCCTCAAACCACCGAAACCACAAATAAAACCCAATGAATGATACTATCAAAATAATCATTGCGATCAACATTATTTAATCCTTTCAAAAAATTTTAAATAATTTTAAATAAAAAGAACAATTTGATAATTGCGAGTATAATAAAAGATAACCTATAAAAAATCAATAACCTATAAAAAATTTGCCAACAATTAAAAAATATATATACTGATTCGTATGTTTAAATACAGAATATGGGCATTAGCGTTGATATTGATTTCAACCGGAATAGGGTATTTTGTCTATTCTACGGAAAATAAAGATTCTTCGCTTAAATTCAGACTGGGATTGGACTTGAACGGCGGAACGGAGCTCGTATACAGAGCCGACACTTCAAAAGTCGACCCTAAAGACATTAAAGACAGAATGGACGCTCTCCGTGATGTGATTGAGAAAAGGGTTAATCCTTTCGGAGTCGGCGAGCAGATTGTTCAAATCGAAAAGGTGGGAGTGCTGGGAAATAATCAGGAAAACAGACTTATCGTCGCTTTGCCCGGAGTCACCGATGTGGAAGAGGCTAAAGAAAGAATCGGGAAGACTCCTCTTTTGGAATTCAAACTCATTAAGTCGGAAGTCTCCAAATTAAAGCCGGAAGAATTGACGAAAAAAACTCCCGATGAAATTTTTCAAGACACCGAGCTGACCGGAAGATTGCTCAAAAATGCCTCTCTTGAATTCGGCGGCTCGTTAAACGAGCCTGTCGTGGCGATTCAATTCAACAGCGAAGGGGAAGCGCTTTTTGCGAAAATCACCAAAGAAAATATCGGACAAGTTCTTGCGATTTTCTTAGACGGAAATTTGATATCTCAGCCGGTAATCAGAGAAGAAATTCGCGAAGGGCGAGCGACGATTTCAGGAGGGTTTACCGGACAGAATGGCTTGAAAGAAGCAAGAGATCTCGCAAGCAATCTTAATCTCGGCGCTCTTCCTGTGCCGATTGAAGGCGTTTCCACTCAGACTGTCGGCGCGTCTTTGGGTACGGAGGCGTTGAATGCGGGAATGAAAGCCGGAATCTACGCTTTTCTCATCATCGCTTTGTTTCTTGTTATCTGGTACAGACTGCCCGGGCTTATCGCAGTCTTATCCCTTTCTGCTTATGGGGCAATCAATTTGGCTCTTTACAAAATAATTCCGGTTACAATGACCTCGGCGGGAATAGCCGGCTTTATTCTCTCTGTCGGTATGGCGGTCGACGCGAACATTCTCATTTTTGAGAGAATGAAAGAAGAATTGAAGAAAGGAAGAGGTTTGGAAGAATCAATGAAAGACGGCTTTAGTCGAGCATGGCTCTCCATTCGCGACAGCAACATTTCCAGCATCATCACAGCTCTTGTTCTTTTTATTTTTTCCAGCAATTCAACAGTGAAAGGTTTCTCCCTTGTTTTTGGAATCGGTGTCGGAGTGAGTATGTTCACCGCCATCACCGTTTCCAGAACTTTCCTTTTTGCTGTCAAAAGCCGAGGAGAAGGGAAGGTCGCGAGATTTTTATTCAGTAGCGGAGTGAAATAAAATTCGAATATCGAAACACATTATGAAAAGCACGAAATACGAAATCCGAAACTCGAAACAAATTCAAAATAAGAATGTTCAAAATTCTAAACTTTTTGAATTTAGTGTTTTGAATTTTGATATTGTTTCGATATTCGATATTCGAATTTCGAATTTATAATAATTTATGTTTATCATCAAATACAGAAAAATATTTTACGCCTTGTCGGTAATTTTAATCGCGATGTCTGTCGGGGCCGTTTCGGTGTGGGGACTTAATTTCGGAATAGATTTTAAGGGCGGGGCGATTGTTGAGGTTTCTTATAATGAAAGCAGACCGGAAATCGCTCTTGTTAAAGCAAACTTGGACAAATTGTCTATGGGTTCTTATTCACTCCAGCCGACGGAATCCGATGGATATATTCTAAGAAGTCGCGCTATACACGACGCGGAAAGATCTCTTATTGAAGAATCATTTTCGTTTAAAAATACCAAGAAAATTGAAATTAAAAGATTCAATTCTGTCGGTCCTATTCTTGGAAAAGAAGCCGCTGTAAAATCGATACTCTCTCTTTTTGTCGTTTTGTTTTGCATAGTGGTCTTTATCGCGTTCGCTTTCAGAAAAGTTTCCGAACCAGTCTCTTCTTGGAAATATGGGTTTATAGCGGTCATTGCTCTTTTGCACGATGTAATTGTTCCGACTGGAGTATTTGCTGTTCTTGGACATTATTTCGGCTATGAAATAGACACTCTTTTTGTCACGGCGCTTCTTGTCGTCTTGGGCTTTTCCGTGCACGATACCATCGTTGTATTTGACAGAGTCAGGGAAAATCTAACCTTGTCTAAAGTTCATAGAGATAAAAATCCATTTGATAAAATCATTGGACAAAGTGTCAGTCAAACTTTTATGAGATCAATCAACACCTCCCTTACGACCATTTTGGCCCTCGTCGCTCTTTATATATTCGGCGCAGAATCCACTAGACATTTCTCTCTTGCTCTCATCGTCGGAATCACCGCCGGCACATATTCATCCGTCTTTATCGGCTCGCCTCTTCTCGTCACCTTTGAAAAATGGCAGAATAGGAAAAAATAAGAATTTGTTCTCCTCTTGACTTTTATATTTTCAATGTGCTAGGTTTAAATGTAGTCGGAATTCGTAATGGATTCAATCGCAAAAAGGTTGCGATGATAAACCTTTTAATTTCAAACCAACAGGAGGTGATCATTGAAAGTAGGTATTGTTGCATTTGCTTTCGGAACGCCAGAGACGATTTTGGCGAATCGGCGCATCGCCGAAATCGCGTCGAATAAGGCGAGGGAACTCAACAGTCGAGTTTATACCCAGCTCGACATCCGTATTGAGGATGGTGTTAAGGTTGAATACGCTAAGGAAAAGCCGGGCAATCCGCCACCGACTTTGCGTATTGCGAGGGGGGCTGTCCAATGGGCGAAGCGATATCGGCTTACAGAGTTGCTGGTCGTAGCCGCCAAACCGCACCTCTGGCGCGCTCTGCGAGATCTTCGGCGTGCCGTTCGTGAAGCTGGAACGCCGATTGAAGTTCAGGCTTGTCCTGAAATCAACAGCTACCCAGAAGTTTCTTGGTTCTGCCTCGATTCCACGCAAGACCGAGTTCGGACACGCGGGGCATGGAACAAACGGGAGCGTATTCTTAAGCTCCTACCGTTCTTTATTTACGAAGTCTTAGCGAGCTGAGAATTTTTTATTATGTTCTAATTTCGCTAAGCCGAGCCCCTCGCGGTATCATAACCGCTTGGGGCTTTTTTTATAATTTTTCATAGCCCTATTACAGCGATACAAAAACAAATGAGTTTCCTATACAGCTACTGCAAAACAAATCCTCATCTTGTCTGAAATCTAGAAATAGTGTTAGCATCAAGCCTTATAAAGGATTATTTGTGCGAAATTAACATTTTAAAATGTCGGAAATTTGTTTTTCGGTGACTATATCTTCTCGTGTCTATTTTTTACTTGACTCTCAAATGAATATATATATAATGTTTAAATCCTTGAATTTTCGAGGATGAAGACTGTACTTTGAAATGAAATAATATTGAACGTATTTACAAATTATACGTGCAAGTCC
>CAYIIG010000031.1:0-8308 GCA_964363425.1 uncultured Candidatus Saccharibacteria bacterium
AATAGCTAGCTTCCATAATTATGAGATTTAAGACTTTTGAAAGAGGTCTATTATTTATGCGATAAAGTATACACCCTAATCAATTCCTTCACCGCCTTTTCTTCTTCTCCTTTGTGGCTCATTTGATGCTTGATATGTGAACGCAAATGATTTTCAAGAATAAAAGCGTCAAGACTCTTGAGCGACTTTTGGATTGAAAGGGATTGCTCCAATATGTCGGTGCAATACACTTCTTTCTCAATAGCGTTAATGAGCCCATCTATCTGACCGCGAATAATTTTCGCTCGATGTATGGCTCTTTTTTTAAGTTTTTGATCCAGCATTAGTGTAAAATTTAGATTATTGAACATCGACCAACCATAGGTTATACCCCCACCCCCTATTTGTCAACGAGTCCATCTGTGGATAACCAGCGAACATTAAAACTTGCAAACCGCAGGGCTTTCAATTTGTCTGGCGGTAAGATATATGGATGCGGTTAAGAAAATAATGCCGGCGACGCTGAATTCTTGACCTTTGAAAGGAAGAAATTGCGTGAGCGTTCCTGCTCCAACCGATACCAAAATCGCGGTGATTAAAATCGGACCGGAACCGCACGCCACGCATCCTATTCCCAGCGCTCCGCTTGCGGTTCCGGCTAATCCTGTTGTCGCGCCCACCCGACTAAAGCCAACAGACCTGCGCTTGAAAAAATATATTATCATTGCCAAATTCATTCCGAAAAGAACGGCTGTCGCGATTATATAAAACTCGGATATTATTGAAAAATTCGTGGAAATTGATCCGAGTAAACTTAACGGCAGACCAAATCTTTCCGACAATGATCCGCTTGAAAAAAGCACATCAACAACAAGTCCAATGTTTGGGAGCCATACCGCAAAAACAAAAGCAGTGAGACTTGTCATTGTTCCTATGGCTACATATGCAGGCTTATGAAAAACTTTTTTAAAGGCGCGAAGAACCATAAAATTTGTTAAATACCCTTTGAGGCGCGGTCAATAAGTTGTTTTATCGCAAACTCAGGCTGTGTGCCAGATAGAGGATATTTTTTACCGTTTGGCGCAATAACAATGCTCCACGGTGTTCCTGTTCCTCCTGTCGCGTTCGCGTTATCAAGATCTTCCTGAATATGCGCGTCATATTTCCCGCTTTCAAAACATAATGCGAATTTGGTTTCATCAAGACCTATTTCGCGAGCGACTTGGGGAATCACGATTTTTATATCCGTATCATCATTTGAAAGCGAGAGCTCAAAGAGACGATTGGCGAATTTCCAAAATGCGTCGTTTCCGCCAAGTTCCGCCGCGCACTCGGAAGCGACCGCCTCCTTGCGAGCGTTCAAAGGGTGAAGCAGGTCAATCGGCATATGTCTGTAGACCCAGGCGACCTTTCCGCTTTTCCCATAATCACTCATCATCACTCGCGTCATTATATTTTGAAAAAGTTTGCAAGCGGGACATTCAAAATCCGAGTATTCAACAATTTTTATGGGCGCGTTTGGATTGCCGAGAATATGGTCATCGCCGGTAATTGGATTCATATTCTCAAGTTCTTCAAGTTTCTCAGTCGTTGTTTTTGTTTGCGATACTAAAACATCACCGTTACCTTTCGCGCGGAAATACACCGTCCCTGCGATTATTATTCCGGCAACAATAACAGCGAGCGGAATTAACAAGTTGCCGGTTTTCATAATTTTAAAAAATTAATATCAGTCTTTGAAATATATTTGTATTCTTGATTTTTTACAAGTTTCGACTTGCCGTTTTCTTCCACTACATAATACGCGAAACCACGCATTTTTCTGACCGGCTCATAGTCGGCATGCCCGGGTAAGCTCACAGGATCAACTTCATCAAAATTCACTGGGCTGTCGTCAATAGTCACGAGCCATGTTTTGCCTATATTCACCAAAAGATGTCCTGTTCCCGAAGGTATGAAAACACTATCACCCTTCTTGACGGCAATCGCTTGAAAAGATTCTATTTCATCATCAATAGGTTTCCCGTTCTCGTCCAATTTCCTATTTTGTAAAACCACAATCCCCTCGCCTTCCGCGATCCAATAAGTCTCGTCCAGATTTCCGATGTGATAATGACCGTAAGTTTTAATGTATTCTCCGCCAACAGTTCCGCTTTCAAGAATCGTTACATTTTTTTTATCCTTCCCTCCGCGAATCATATAATAATGCACCGCTGGCCCCATCGATTCGGGGCTCATCAAAACCTCTTCCATTTCTTTATGACTTCTTGACGCGTAGGGGTTTAACATATTTTTTAGAAAAAATTATATTATTATACTAATAAATTTTTAATTTTGAACGGACAACTTAAAGATTGTAAATTTTCTTAAGAAAAGTTGCCTTTCCTTCTTGTTGATCAACCAACCAATCTCCATTCCATATCCTATAAATAGCCTTCGTCCTTATCATACTGCGGTATAGTAGTAATTTATTTTCTTTGTTTTTTAAAATAATCTCTGTGCCATCATATCCATCAAAACCTTTAAAAGCTCCATCTCCGATAATTTTGTAATTGCTTTTTTCACCAAGTAACTTTTTACAGTTTGAATTGTCATCATGAAAAAACAAGCATGGTTCTGCGTTTCCATTAACTATTTTTGGCATAATTGTCTCTAATACAACTTTTCCTTCAGGTAGACTGTAAATACAATAAGAAAAACTAAAAGTTAGTTCTTTTGAACAACTAAAAACCCTATGATTATCATCCACCCACCCTTCCATGTAATCTTTATTCACAAAAAAATAACGATTTTTGAAAACCCACACAGCTTCTTTAAAAGAATACTGACCAAAAGAGATTGGTGGTATTTTTTGAAATTTCTTACTTTCTAAATCTAAAACAAATATCTCTTCTGCTGAGTTTTTGTATAATAATTTTGTCCCCGATGGAGAAAAACTAACACTACTTTCTTTTATTTTTTCAGATTTCGGGATAAAAAATAAAGACTTGTCTTTTAAGTTTAATAAATATGCCACACTGCCCTCTCTAGGACTTACTGAGGTATCAGTCACCATTACGGCATATGGCGACATTTTAGAAAAAATAAATCTTGCCGGGGAATAATTATCATTCTCGTATTTAAAAAAAGTTTCTCCCTCTTTGAAAGTATGAACGAAACCATATAAAGATACTATGTAAACTAAACAAAATATAATAACCGTAATTTTATTGGCTTTGTTTTTCTTTAAAAAAAACAAAAGAATGAGCGGTAATCCTAATAATGATAAAATATAATAGGTAAAGTCATAAATCATAGCAAAGAACTCGTTAGATCTAAAAAAAATATTCACAATACTGGTAATAAACATTGCTAAAATTAAAATAAAAATTACTAATTTTTCTATTTTTTGTTTTTTGTTCATATTTATTTTTAGTAAGCATCATACTGGCGACTCCAATCCAAATCAATCTGCGGGAAATTCGCCAGCTCTGATTTTATAAAATTTTTTAGTTTTTCCAAACCTTCGGGACTTTTGCTTTCTGCTCTTAAAGAGATAATCGGTCCGGTGTTTGACGCTCTTATTATAAACCAACCATCTTCAGTATATCCTCTTATTCCGTCAATCTCAATCGTCCTGTCGCAGAGCGGGCGGAAATGCTCGACAATGCCTTTGGCGAGATTAAATTTTTCTTCATCCGACACGGCTATCCTATACTGAGGTGTTGAATAATATCTTGGAAATTTGGCGAAAATCTCGGAAAATGACAAATCACTTTCAGATAGAATTCTTAAAACTTGACACATTGCGAATATTGCATCGTCAAAATCATACCAATCTTTCGTTATGGTGTAATGACAACTCGTTTCTCCGCTAAGCAAAGCTTGTTCTTTTTTGATTTTTTTTCTAATAAATGAACTGCCCGACCTGCTCCAAACGGGAATCCCTCCGAGTCTTTTAACTTCCTCAATAACCTTTTCCGAGTTTGTTATTTCAACTATGACTTTAGCTCCCTGATTATTCGGCAAGTAGTCCTGCGCGAGGAAAACAAGCATATCGTCCCCAATATGAATTGACCCCTTCTCATCCACAAAACCAACCCTATCCGCATCACCATCAAACATAACCCCCAAGTCCGCCTTCGTCTCCAAAACTTTTTTTATAAGATCGTTGTGGGCTGAAATCACAGAGGGATCGATCGTGTGCGGAGGATTATTCGGGTCTATTTCTGAATAAAGCTCTGTCACTTCACAGTCCAAATCTCTTAAAAGATCCGGTATAAAAATTCCAGCGATAGCCCCGCCTGAATCCACGACCACCTTCAACTTTTTCTTGAGATGAATCCTTTTTTTAATTTCATTATAATAAACATCATTGGCTTCAGAAAATGGAATTATCTTCCCTTGTATTGGATTTGATGACTCATTTTCATTTGCTATTTTTTCCGCTATTTTTCTCACCTCTTGAAGCTTATCGCCGGAAACGGAATTATCTTTATGAGAAAGCTTGAAGCCGTTATACTGTGGCGGGTTGTGGCTTGCCGTCACCATTATTCCACCTCCGATTCCCCAATGCTCAGTTGCAAAATGAAGTGTGGAGACTATGGCAATACTCATATCATAAACGACGCATCCCCTCTCTGTGAGTCCGCGCATCAGCGCTTTCTGATAAGATTCAGAAGTCTTCCTTGTGTCTCTCGCGACTAAAACTTTTTTTGTTCCAAAACTTTTTAGATACTCAGCAAACGCTTTTCCCAAAACATAGGCGATTTCATCGCTCAAGTCTTCACCGACAATTCCTCTGATGTCGTATTCCCTGAAAATTTTCGGATTTATTTTTTGCATTCGGAATAATTTATTTTTTATCCTAGAATTATTTTCCGGCAAGCGCAAGTGTAATTAGATGGTCAAGAAAATCGGGCAAGGAACAACCGATCGCCTGAAGAGATTTTGGCAATAGAGATTCGGAAGTGAGACCGGGCAATGTATTCACTTCAAGTATGTATATTCCCCGCCTCGGAGATACTATAAAATCAGAGCGGGAATAATGCCTGAGTCCCAAGACTTTGTGAGCCATAACTGCCAGCCCTTGTATCGCTTCCTTTTCGCTCTGGCTGAAATTCCCCGGGCAAATTTCTTGCGACCCTCCGCAATATTTGGCTTCGTAATCGAAAAATTCGGATTTTTCCGGCTTGATAATTTCAATCGGAAGCAGAGAGTAAATATCTTTACCCCTAAACTTATCGACCACCCCGCAAGTGGCTTCCCTGCCATTTATGTATTCTTCAACAAGCGCTTTATCGGAATACTCGAACGCTTTCGCAAGCGCGTCTTTAAGTCCGCGAAAATCATAAGCGATGGAAACGCCGACAGACGACCCACCAGCAATCGGCTTCACAACTGCTGGCATCGGAAAAGTCTTGAAAAGTTTTGACGCGATCTCGTCAATATTTTCACTTTTTGATTCAACCGTAAAGTAAGGTGTCTTTATGCCGTGAGATTTAAAAACATTCTTAGCGAGCGCTTTGTTCATTCCTATCGCGGAAGCGATAGTCTTTGAGCCGGTATAGGGAACGGAGAAAGTGTCCAGAATTTTCTGAACCTTGCCATCTTCGCCGTATTCTCCGTGAAGCGCGTTGAATATCGCATCCACTTTTTTAAAAGTTTCGTGAGGCTGGTGCGGAACCCCTTGAATATGCCACACTCCACTTTTATCTATGAAAATATCGACGGGTGAATATTTATCGGGCAGATTATTGAGTACGCTTACTCCAGTCTTCAAAGACACTTCATACTCGCTCGAAGGTCCGCCTCTCAACACCCCGATTCGGATTTTGTTCATAGGAAAATTATAACATAACCGCAATCTTCGCAATAAAAAAATAACTACTCTATCTCGTGATCCGTCTGCAATTCCCACAATTTTTTATAAATTCCTCTAGTTTTACCGATGAGCTCACTATGAAGTCCTTCTTCAGTTACTTTACCTTGATCTAAGACGATTATTTTATCCGCCCTCATAATCGTGGACAATCTGTGAGCGATGATTATCAAAGTCTTGCCTTTGGAAAGTCTTTCCAGTGACTCTTGAATCATCCTTTCGGATTCGGAATCAAGATGACTGGTCGCTTCGTCGAAAATTATTATTTTAGGATTGAGCAGAAAAACTCTGGCAATAGCGAGTCTCTGCTTCTGTCCGCCGGAAAGTTTGACCCCTCTTTCGCCGACGACCGTATCATATCCTTTTTCCAACGAGATGATGAAGTTATGCAAGTTTGCCAATTTCGCCGCCTCTTCTATATCTTCTTTCGTCGCATTATCCAAAGGGTAGCCGATATTGTATCCAATCGTACTGTTGAACAGTATGGGCTCTTGCGGGACGATGCCAATAACCCGTCGCAAATCTTCTTTTTTAATCCGACTGATGTCCGTCCCGTCCACCAAGATTCTTCCTTCCGCCGGATCATAAAGACGCATCAAGAGTTTTGTCATTGTGGTCTTGCCCGACCCGGATCGCCCGACAAGAGCCGACGACATTCCGGCAGGCATTGTCTGAGAAACATTTTTAATCACTCCCTGTCCGTCCGGGTAAGAAAAAGAAACATTTTCGAAAACAACTTCCCCTTTGTTGCAATGAAAAGCATTCGGCTTTTCCAGATCTTTCACAACAAGAGGATAATCCAGAATGTCGAAATAATCTTTAAGATCGGCATAGTTTCTCATTATCCCCCTCAACCTAAAAACTATCTTTTCTATGCTCGGAAAAATCTGCATTGTAAAAGTCATAACTAGCACGAAATCGCCAACGGTTATTTTCTTATTTATCACATCTCCGCCCAATATCGCCAGTATGACTATCGTCCCGACGGATGACAATAGTCGAACGGATACATTTATCTGTAAAAATGTCCAGACGAGCTTCCAAGTGACTTGTGTCCATTTCTTAAAAGCCTCGACAAGTCCGAGAATTTCTCTTTTTTCATTGGCAAAATATTTTACCGTCTCATAATTTATCAAATTGTCCGCGATAATATGAGAAATATTGTCTTCTTCTTTATTGTGTTCAACTCTAGCTTTAATGTTCTTTTTAATCAGGAAGATTGAACTTGAAATGATAATTGCAATAAAAGATAGAAAAATATATGTAATTTTCAGATTGACCATTGAAAACACCACCGCCACGATGACAAGCTGAAACAAATCATCTGTTAATTCTCTGTTTACAGCACTATCAATATTCTCAAGCGCGGAACTTCCTCTCTTTATCTTGCTGATAAGCGCTCCTGATCTCTTTCCTGTATGAAAAGCAAAATCTAATTTCTGCAAATGTGAAAAAATGCTGACCTTGGTGTCCACGGAAGCCGGATTTATGACTTTTTCAGACAAAAACCATGAGATATTGCCGATAATAATACTGCCGATTTTGCTTACTCCATATAACACAACAACCGCAATAAAAGATTTTGCGGTAAGGGTGTAGAAATTATCCACTAAATATCGATAAATAAACGGCATCAAGCTGTATAAAACTATGGCACTCAAGCTCGTTATCTGGGATAAAATAAAATAGCCTTTGTATTTCCACAAAAAAGAATAGAAAGTTCGGAATGTTTTCATAAATATAAAAAATTTGCGCGACCGATTTTTCTTAGCGATAATTCGCTTTAGAAAAATGGAAGTGCTCTTGTGACGCCGAGGAGAGGAATCTTGAAACTTACAGTTTCTGTACACCTTTTCTGTTTTATTTCGGCTAGCGAGGAGTGCGTGAACGAGTAATATCGTACACAGCATCCGAGCGAAGACGAACTATAGGGTTTAATCCCTTTATTTTCGCGAAGACGCTCAATAAAAACTATCAAAGGTCTTCAAGTTTGATTTTTGCAACACAAAAATCATGCTGTAATATTTTTCACAACAAAGTCGTGTAAAATTTACAGCCATCCTGCGCTCAAATTTCGCGGACTCAATTTGTGCGCAGGAGAGGAATCTTGAAACTTACAGTTTCTGTACACCTTTTCTGTTTTATTTTCGCGAAGATGCTCAATAAAAACTATCAAAGGTCTTCAAGTCCTCACGCGAGCAAAACAGTTTGCTCGCTTCCTGCGCGCAAATCTCGCGGACTCAATTTGTGCGCAGGAGAGGACTTGAACCTCCACGCCCATAGGGCACACCCACCTCAAGGGTGCTCGGCTACCGTTACGACACCTGCGCGCGTTTAATTTAAAACTCTTTCATTATAAAGGGTATTCAACCGCGGGGCAAGTGCTCTGCGTCCATTAAACCCTATAGTTTGACTTCGACTCGGACGCTTGTGTCCGTTAAGAAACGGCCACGCGTCCTCGCTAGTCAA
>CAYIIG010000032.1:0-7306 GCA_964363425.1 uncultured Candidatus Saccharibacteria bacterium
ATGGTCTGGATTCCCGTTTTCACGGGAATGACAGAGGGAGGTGTGAGTAAGTACATGCGATGATATCTCAAGATTGAATTTTAATATTTTCCGATACTGACAACTCCACCCAAAACTCGCTTCCTTTGCCTTCGCCTTCCGACTCCGCCCAAATGCGTCCGTGGTGAGCTTCGACGATATTTTTGGCGATGAAGAGACCGAAACCGGTGCTATCCACATTCATTTTTTGAGAGTTTTTGCCTTTTCCTCCTTCGGTGAAGAGTTTACTTTTGTCTTCTTGGGATAGACCAACACCGGTGTCTTTGATGGAGAATAGTATCTTGCTGTTGGTTTTGGACAAAGAAACTGTTACTTTGCCGGTCGGAGTGTATTTGACGGAATTGTCGATGAGGTTTTTGATGACATTCTTGAGGTGGATTTCGTCTCCGGAGATTTTGTAAAATTTCTCTCAAGAGCAATTATAACCGTCTTTACTATCTTTTAAACTATAAATAACAGGTTCTTGCATTACCGCGTGTCCGGCACCGTAGATAACAAAAATATTATAACCACCTCGCCAATATTTTTCTATTTGACTTAATATGTACTCATTTCTATACATAGACTGACTTCTGGATAATTCATTAATCCTTGAATTAATGATGGCGGGATTGGTAATTTGAGAAAATATTTTTTCATTATCAATGCTCAACCCTTGATCAAACAACTTTCTGTGTATCGAGTCAATGAGTTCGACAGAAATAATCAAATCTGGCCAATTTAATAATTTACGATACTTGTTTGTGTGATTTGACAAAAATTCTTGCATACTTTTGTTTATTTTGTTTTTATGCCAAAATTTTATGGCAATACTCTCAAAGAACAAAAGTATCTCCTCTTTGGAAAAGTTTTTAAGCAAGTAGTCGACGATATCACTATCCTGAGGTTCGCCAAAAACAAGAAAAGATCCGCTTTCACTGGCCAAATATGCCCCGGCACCAACTTCACCGCGACTAATAATGGATTCTTCCAAGGTGAACTCTTTTTTAGACAATTCTCGGGCTTCCACAATAACCGCTCTCTTTGCTCCATTGGTCTTATCGATAAATTCTCTCCACTTTTCCTTCAATAAACTGAATTGGGAGTGATTTGGATCATTGGAATGACTAGAGCCGAAATAGTAGAGTAACTGCTCTTTTGATTGAAAAATATAAAAATACGGAGTTTTATGCTCAGTCTTTGAATATTCATCGTAAGACATTAAAAGATTTTTATTCATCATAAGGTTTATATTAAAAAGAAAAGAGGGTTTTTGCAAACCCTCTTTTCAACTGAATGAAGATTAACCTCAAGTCAGTTGTTACCGTTGTCGTCATGTCCGCAATCCGGATATACATAATCATCATAATTCGTGATTTCTGGTATCTCGGATGAAAAGCGACTATCACTTTCAATCCGCCTGAACGCATCTTCAAGCGCCAGATTATCAAGTATTGCCGACTGACACTCTTCAATCTCTGTTAATTCCAACAAAGAACTATTTTCATGTAACATGGTTTTTTACCTCCTTTCTTTCTAGCCTATTTTTAATATAGTTATAAAAACCAAGCCTACTTTCACAGTATGCATAAAGAGGAACTCCTTCTGCATCTGCTTTTCTGTGGCTAACACAGCCATTGTGGCATAATTTTTGTAAATTGCAACACTGACACTTTTTTGGTAATCGCTCAACTGTTTCTTTCCATTTCAAAAAAGTTGAGTTGTTTAATAAGTCATGAAAAGTACCAAATGAATTAATGTTCCCAAAATGCGTAATTTTGCCAAATCTTTCACACGGATACATATCGCCAGTGTAATAAACAACAAACCACTGATGACATGCGCCTTTATACAAACAAGAATTTGAACTCTTCAATTTAAACCATGCGAGTATGCCATCAATCTCGCGAACATGGACTGAAGGATCATTCAAAGCGAGCCATGATTCAAATATTTCTGTAAGAAACATGAGCCATTCTTGATTCGTCAGGCTGTAAATATCATCTTCGCTATAACTTGATGCCGTATTATAAAAAGCATTAAAAGCAATGCTCTTGAATCCCGCATCTACTAAACCACGAAATATTTCTTTTGCGCGCCTAACTGTCTTTTTAGTAACAGTGCAGATAACGCCAGGGTAAATATCATGATGACGAAGAATTTCCACACCTCGCATAGCTTTCTTATATGTACCCAATCCAGCGACATTTATTCTATTGATGTTGTGTGTTTGTTCGTTCCCATCAATACTTACTCCGATACCGAAATGATTATTTTGAAATATATTAGCCCATTCGTTATCAATAAGCATGGCATTGGTTTGGACACTGTTTACCCAACTTTTTTGCTTATATTGATTTTCAATTTTAAGAATATGACTAAAAAATTTCTTACCGGCAAGCAATGGCTCTCCCCCGTGCCAATTCATGCGAATCTGCGCTTGTTGTAATGAATTAAGAAAGATAAAAAGTCTTTCTAGTGTGGCGTCTGACATCACAGTATTTGCATCTTGGTCGAAGTCACGGTTTCTGCAATATGAGCAACGAACATTGCAGAAATCCCCAACAATTTTAACTTGAAATGAACTCATTCTGAAATCTCTCCTTTCCGTCGTTTGTTGTATATGAGCTAATTTTATTTCCAACACTTATCACAACCTGAACATCCAGCGGAGCTGAAAGTCGTTTCATTTTTTGCACTCCTTAAAAATTTCAAAGACCTCTTGACAGAAATCGCATGATCTCTGTGCCCTTTCTACTCCAAACCCTATCATCTGGGGGGGGGGTAAAAGTCAACAAAGGTGACGCTATTTTAAAGCTGAATTTTTATGTTTTCCGATGCTGACACCTCCACGCAGAACTCGCTTCCTTTGCCTTCACCTTCAGACTCCGCCCAGATGCGTCCGTGGTGAGCTTCGACGATGTTCTTGGCGATGAAGAGACCGAAACCGGTGCTATCCACATTCACTTTTTGTGAGTTTTTGCCTTTTCCTCCTTCAGTGAAGAGTTTGCTTTTGTCTTCTTGAGACAGACCGATGCCGGTGTCTTTGACGGAGAATAGTATCTTGCCGTTATTCTTGGACAAAGAGACGGTTACTTTGCCGGTCGGAGTGTATTTGACGGAATTGTCGATGAGGTTTTTGACGACATTCTTGAGGTGGATTTCGTCTCCGGAGATTTTGTAATCTCCCTCCTCGATATTCGTTTCAAAGGACAGATTTTTGCTTAGAGCTATTCCCTTTTGTTCGGAAATCACGCTTAGAATAAGATTCTTTAAGTCTACAATAGACTTACTGTAAGTCATCATTCCGCTTTTAATGTTGGACGCGCTCAATATCTTGTCGGTCAAGGCGACTCCTTCATTGTCAGACCTTAGACCTTCTTTGACGATGGACTCCATCTCTTTGTTGAGAAATCCGTAATCTCCTTCAAGCAGAGTGGAAAAAATGTATTTTGACTTGGTGAAGAATCCTTTGACTTGATGGTTGATGAGGTATATGAGGTTTTCCTGCCGGTCGTTCGCGGTTTTCAAATCGACAGCTAGTTTTTCCATTTTTTCGCGCTGGGAGACTTCTCGCTTGACACTGCGAATTAACAGGATTCCTATTATTATAAATACAAAAAGAGTAGCTAGTATAATAACTCTAACATGTTCAATCTTTCTTATAAATAAAACAGCCAATAGTAGAATCCAAAGAGCAACTGTCAACGCCTGCGTTCCGATCAGTTTTATGTTGAAAGTTTGAAAGCGGACAATAAGGTATGCAATAAATGCGACAAAAACAGGCACGCCAAATAATCCAAACTGAGAAGTTACCCAATTATCCGTAATGCTTCCAAAAATATTCCCCGAAGCAAATGTGATTAGAAACAAGATTACTCCGCCGGTCAGAAAAAAAATTTGATTCTTTTTATTTTTGTCAGTTTCTTTTTTATAACAATGGTAGGCATAAACACCTATAAACATTACGGATAATAACTCTAACACATATGTATAATATGAGTAGTATGATTCAATTGGAAAACATAAAGAAAGATTAAATCCAGGAAGGCTATAAGCGGTCGGTGTAATTGCAATAAGAGGCAAATATAAAATCCCCGTCCATACTTTTATTCTCAGATTGACGTCTCGCTTGTTAATAAACACATAGAACAAATAAAGCATTCCTATATACGTAAGTGGTTCTATCATTATTTGAAGTGCCCACAAAAACATAATTATATCGCTTCTGTTGCTTGACCAAATAATAATATTAAAAAATACCCATAATAAAAATGGTACTAGGCTCCAAAAAAATATTTGATTAATCAGGTTCTTGCGATTGCTTAAATAAATAAACAAACCTATCATAAGAGACAAGATGATCGCGGTAAGATGCGTATAATAGATAAAATTAGGAACACTGCTTGAAAATATCCAGTAATCTGCTCCTTCAGAAAAACAAAGTGCTGGGTTTAATGACATAATTTAATTTATTACCGCTTTAAAATTTTCATAGCCTCCGCCGAATCTGTATTTAATCGAAAGAGTAATTTTTTCATTCTGTTTTACATAGCGTTCATGAATCGGAACAACCACCGGTCCATTCAATGAATTAGTATCGTTTAGTATACTATCTTTATCTAAATATAAAAGACTAGAAAGGTATATGCAGTTAATAATTCCCTCTCTCTCAGCCATCACTTCTATGACAGTTTTAAACACTTCATCGCTAGTTGATGAAAAATCTACCGCATTTATAAGAATTTTTTCCGTTATAGCTTTGAATTCTTTCATTGATGGATCATAAAATTTCCAAAGATGTCTTATAAACGGCACTTTTAGCCCATAACATTCAAATTTGAAATCGCCTAATGTTGCGAAAGTTTCTTGTTTGTGTGGTATAAAAGTTGTTTTTTTGCCCACAACCCCGCTCTTATGAAGATTATTTATTGCAGCTATTTGATATTCATCAATCATGCCAGTAGTAAGCATTTCCATTATTACGGTGTCAAAATGCAATCCGGGCTCAAATTTATAATTGCGACCGTCAGCAATTCTTATTTCAATATTTTCTCGATTATTTGCATCGATGACTTTTTTCGCCGATTCGGCTATAAATGGATCGAACTCTAACGCCACAACATTTTTTGCTCCAGCTTGTGAAGCAAATAGAGCCAGTACCCCCGAACCTGTGCCTATTTCTAACACAACATCATTTTTTTTAATATTCTGATTTATGGCTTTTTGAAAGGTGGTTGTGCGCGGAATGTCAGAAAGGCACTGAGCAACAATATCAATGGAGCTAAACGCTTTATCGCCCTTTTTTTTAAACTGAAGACCGAATAAAACACCGTTGGTAACAATCATATATATCGGATAGATCAATATGGAAAATATTAATTTTTCTACCGCAAAGACATTCAAAAACTGACCAGTAAACGCAAGCCCCCAAGCAATTCTATTCTCATTCTCCGGTCTATGCAGTGATTTTCGAATTGTCGGCAAAACAGCCATCACATCAATGAGTAAATAAGAAACTAAACCGATTTCGGATGAACCTGTCGCCCACCATAAAAACGAGACTCCTACGGCTCCGACTAAGCATCTTCTATCAAAACGCGTCCAGCCACCCTCTCCGTATTTAATTGACAAAAGCGCTACTAATAGAGGTCCGGCAGCTTCACCGAGAGGCACCCATATTGTAGCCCTTGCTCCCGAAATGTAATAGCTTATTACGATAGATGTCCCAAGAAGACCCCAAATCCACCATGATGCCCGATTTGGTTTTGTTTTTCCCTTTATAATTGATGGGATATAAAAAAAATAAGAACTAAAAGCAACAACTCCAGAAATAATTCCGATTATACTTTTAATATCTATATTCATTAGATTCGCTATGTTATTTTATAAAACTATGCACTAGATGATTTTATAGACATATTGGTTTATTTTTTAACCTCTTCACTGTCGATAATAACTATATAATCTTGAAGTAAAATAGTGCGCCGATATGTAAAAAAAATTGCCAGTATAAAAGCAAATACAAGAATGAGAAAGAAAGCCTTTGACTTCTTATCCATTTTTTCCATTTGTTTGATAGTCTAAAAAAAATATGCCCTCCAAAGGACATATTTTTAACTGACAAAATTATTTTCCGCTTTTGACATCATCGACAAAAACGCAACCACGCGGTTTAAAACCGCGTTATGCTTCAATTGGCGACAATATCTCGAACATCCGAAAAACTCTTTTTTCATCACCGCATAGTATCACACCTTTTCCCAAAAGCAAAATTTTCGCGGGTTTTGTTGCTTATATCCGCCTATAATTGTATATTTAAAATATGGAATTGCCGAAAATCAGAATAAAATACAACCGCTTTCTTGACCCGATTTTTACTTTTTACTGTAAAAATAATCCAGAATTAAAAGAACGAGGCTGGAATGACTGGATTCCACCCGAAAAAGAAAAAATTTTAGAAAGAGTGAAAAAATATGAGGGAGAGTGGGTTAAATACGAAAGTGTTATCCTCAGTGGAATATGTGATATATTAAATTTGAATTTTGAAAGAAATATAATTGATGTTCATATAGTCAGTGGCAATCCTCGACAATTTAGCAATCCGATCGTAATAAAAAGCGGATTTGAGCCTGATGAATTTGTAGATATTTTGACACACGAACTTATACATGTGTTGTTTCAGGATAATATTGATATATTCCCTGCACAAATTTTAGATGAAATGTTTTCAAACGAGACAAAAGCTGTAAAAAATCATGTTTTAACTCATGCCACACTTAAATTCATATATTTGGATATACTGGCGGATTTTAGTAGATTGCAAAGAAACATCCTTAATTCAAAAAAACATAGCTCGCCTGATTATACTCGAGCGTGGGAGATTGTAGAGAATAGCGGGTATCAAGAATTAATTGAAAATTTAAAAAAAAGATACCGTTCTCTCATATGAGAGAACGGTATCAACCACAGTGAACTAACCTGCGTCAGTGTCTGGAGAATCAGCGTTTGAATCGTCGCTATAATCTCCATGCTCACAACCTTCGTCATCTGGTCCGTTAGCTAAAACTTCTACTTCTTCGAAATAGGTAACCATTTTTGTTCACCTCCTTCCGTGGCCTAAAAACACCTAAAATAAAACACAAACAACTTTTTCTATCTGAAGCCTATCGCCCTGAATTTTACCGTCAACCTTACTTGTTTCTAAAAATGTGTTATTGTTTTATCACCTTTAAAAAAGTTTTCCGACTGATTTTCCGACAAAACCTTTGACCTCTTATCCATTTTA